>JANNHC010000400.1:0-13955 GCA_031404215.1 Acidobacteriota bacterium | reverse complement strand
ATTGAGTTCTGTACTGCAGGATGCGCTGGAGCTGGTGAACAGGAGCACTGGAGGAGCGCCTGCGGCCCGCGCCGAAGGCGAGTCGGCGAGCCCTGAGGCGCGCGGGAGCGGGGGTGGGGCCCCGCGACCAGTGAGAATGATGTCTGTACTGCAGGATGCGCTGGAGCTGGTGAACAGAAGCACTGGAGGAGCGCCTGCGGCCCGCGCCGAAGGCGAGTCGGCGAGCCCTGAGCTCGATCTGGCGCACCTTCCCCCCGGCGATCCGGCGGTGTATCGCATGCTGCAGGAAGCGGACACGATCGGGATCTTCCAGGTCGAATCACGCGCACAGATGGCGACGCTTCCGCGGCTCCGCCCGGAGTGCTTTTACGACATCGTCGTGGAAGTGGCGATCATCCGGCCTGGTCCGATCGTGGGCCAGATGGTGCATCCGTACTTGAAGCGGCGGCAGGGCGTGGAACCGGTGACGTACCCGCATCCATCGCTCGAGCCGATCCTCGCGCGCACGCTGGGGGTGCCGCTCTTCCAGGAACAACTGCTTCGGATGGCGATGGTGGCGGCGGGATTTTCCGGAGGGGAAGCGGAGGAACTGCGCCGCGCGTTCGGGTTCAAGCGGGCGGCGCACCGGATGGAGCAGATCGAAGCCAAGCTGCGGGCCGGCATGGGGCAGCGGGGGATCACCGGCGACGCGGCGGAGGAAATCATCCGGTCGATCACGTCGTTTGCGCTGTACGGCTTTCCGGAATCGCATGCCGCGAGTTTCGCGCTGCTCGTCTATGCGAGCGCCTACCTGAAAGCGCATTACCCGGCGGCGTTTTACACCGCGCTTCTCAACAACCAGCCGATGGGGTTCTATCATCCGGCCACGCTCGTCAAAGACGCGCAGCGCCACGGCGTGCGGTTCGCGCCGATCGACGTGCAGGAATCCGACTGGGTATGCCGCGTCGAATGCGACGGCCGCGTGCGGCTTGGATTGATGTACGTGAACGGGCTCAGAGAGGCGACAGGCCGCCTGATCGCGGCTGGCGACTCGCCCTTCGGCCTGACTCAGACTCGCGATTCTGATCCGGCCAGGCGGGAAATTGAAAGACCTGCCGCCGGTCGGTGCCCCAAGTGTGGCTGCGACGATCAATCGATGATCGAAGACACCGCGACCCACGGATATTTTTGCAACATCTGTGCGTATGAATGGAGGCACGCCGAACGCGAGTCCCGAGCCGCCAGCCCCGAGCCGCCCGACGCGAGCCGCGAACGGCGCTATCGATCTATTGACGATCTCCTCGCGCGCACCGGCGTCCGCCGCGACGAGCTTGCGACGCTCGCAGACATCGGGGCACTCAACCCGTTCGGGTTCGATCGGCGCACGGCGTTGTGGCAAATCGAAAAAGCCGTCCGGCCGACGGGAGCGTTGTTCGACGAGGAAGCGGCGCGTCACGACCCACGACCCGCGACCCTTCGACCAGATCCGGGTGATGGCGCGCCGCCCGTGCTGCGTCCCATGACCCCTCCGGAACGTTTGATGGCCGACTATGCGGGCACGAGCCTCACAATCGGTCCGCATCCGCTCGCGCTCCGGCGCGCCGAGCTCGCGCTGCGCGGGGTCCTGCGCGCGAGCGACCTGCCGCGCGGGCGGCACGGCCGGCGCGTGCGTGTCGCCGGTGCCGTCATCACGCGGCAGCGCCCCGGCACCGCCAAAGGGTTCGTGTTCCTGACGCTCGAGGACGAAACCGGCATCGCCAACATCATCGTGCGGCCGGATCTCTTCACCGAACAGAAGCGCGCCATCGTGGGGGAGCCGTATCTTCTCGTCGAGGGCACGCTGCAGATCCAGGAAGGCGTGACGTCCGTGAAAGCCGACCGCGTCATCGGCCTGTCCGGCAGCGGCCCCGACCCGCAGTCGTACGACTTTCGGTAGCCGGGGAGATCTGTGGGTGCCATGAGTGTCAAGAGGCCACGGGTGCCGGGGCGCCGGGGGGGTGCCAAGGGGTGCACGGGTGCCCTGAGCGCGATGCGGGTGCGCGTGGCACCCCATCTTCTCTACAGCCGAGCTCCATGGCGCGGCAATTGCACAGTCACTTACAGACGAGCGTCGTATTCTGTCAGATGGTTTGGAGAGTGTGAGTGCACCCAGCGATAGCAGCAGGACCCTTCACCGTCAGAACGCGAGTATTCACGGCCGTATGGTTCCTGTTCGCTGCCGTTGGGCTTGTCGCCGCGTGCAGCAACCCCATCAAATCCACGCTGCCGGGTTCGCCGACCCGCGATCAACTTGCCGAACTGTGGACGCGGCCGGCGCCGGGACGCGACCTGTTCCACGGCGTCGGCGGCGCGGCGCTGGCGCCTGATCCCGCGGCGCGCTACACCGTGATCGAAATCAAGCGTTCGGGTTTCAGTCGCGGGTACACGCTCACGGACCCGCAGAATCGCGAATGGAGCGCCAAGTTTCCGCCTGAGGCGCCGACGGAAGTGGCGGCCTCGCGCATCCTGTGGGGAGCCGGTTACCATCAGGCGCCCATTTATTACCTCGCCGAGTGGAATGCGGCGAAGGCGCCGTCGCCGAACCCGCAGCTCCCGGCCAGGTTCCGCCAGAAGACTCCCGATTTTCACGGGCTCGAGCCGAAGGATGCCTGGTCGTACTATCGCAATCCGTTCGTGGGCACCCGGGAGCTGAACGGTCTACTCGTCCTCCAGGCGATGCTGGGCAACTCCGATCTGAAAGAACAGCAGAACGTTCTCTACACGCTTGCCGAGCCCTTTGAAGGCGCGCAGCGCTGGTACGTCGCCCGGGATCTCGGACAGTCTTTCGGGCGCACTGGTGTTCTTGACGCGCCGCGCGGCGATCCCGCCGTGTTCGAACAGACGCCCTTCATCAAGGGGGTCGTGGACGGCCGCGTCCAGTTCGACTACCGTGGCCGGCACCGCGTGCTGTTCGACGACATTTCTCCGTCCGATGTGCGGTGGATCTGCGAGCAGCTGGGGCAGCTGACCGACAGGCAGTGGCAGGACGCCTTCCGCGCCGGCGGTTATCCCCGGTCCGTAGCCGACCGCTTCATCCGCCGGATGAAACAGAAGATCACCGAAGGACTGGCCTTGAGGGATTCATGACGTCACATTGCCGCCGCCTTACGCTCGCGCTCGGGATCCTGCTGCTTGTCTCCTCCGGATTCGCCGTCACGCCGCTCACGCTGCACGCGGCGCAGCCGCCGGGCGCTGCCGGCCAGACCCTGCAGGAGCAGACTCCGCTCCACGAACCCACGGCGCTCCACGACGTGAAGATCGCCTTGATTCGGCTGCCGCTCGCCGCGCTGCTCGGCGCGGCGCTCGCGCTGCGCCCGAGGCGCCGCGGCACACCGCCACGCACGCCGCCCGTGGTGCAGACGCAGATCATTCTATCGATTGTCGGTGCCGTGATCATGCTCGTCGTCGGGGCCAGTCTGGCGCGCGCGTTCGGGATCGTCGGCGCCGCCAACCTCATTCGCTATCGATCCAAGATCGAAGATCCGAAGGACGCCGTGGTCATGCTCTGCACCCTCTCAGTCGGCCTCGCGTCAGGCGTCGGTCTCTATGCGCTGGCGGGAGTCTCGACTATTTTCATCGGCGCCGCCCTCTGGGTGATCGAATCGTTCGAGCCCCGCTCGCGGCCCCTCAGCCTGAAAATCAAGGCGGGCGCCGACACGGATTCACTGCGGCCGAAGATCGAATCGATCCTGCAGCGCTACAAGCTTCCCTTCGAGCTCCGCGCGTCGTCGGACGAAGAGGTCTGCTACGATGTGAAGGTGCCGTTTGAACTGCAGACCGACCGCGTCTCGAACTCCATCCTCCGGCTCGACAAGGAAGGCCATGCGGCCGTCGAGTGGTCCGACAAAAAGAACGCCAAGAAGTGAAGCTCATTATTCAACCTGACGACGGCCTGATGCCCCTGGTGCAGGCCGTCAAGAACGCCAAGAAGACCATCGACATCGTGATCTTCCGATTCGATCGCGTTGAGCTCGAGAAAGCGCTCGAGACGGCGGTCTCGCGTGGCGTCGTCGTCCGCGCGCTCATCGCGCACACGAATCGCGGAGGGGAAAAGATTCTCAGGAAGCTCGAGCTGCGGCTGCTCGACGCAGGCGTCACCGTCGCGCGCACCGCCGACGATCTGCCGCGGTATCATGGCAAGATGCTCATCGCCGACGACACGCTGCATGTCTACGGATTCAACTACACGAAGCTCGACATCGAGAAAAGCCGGAGCTTCGGCATCATGACCACCGAGCCGCGTCTGGTGAAGGAAGCCTCCGCGCTGTTCGAGGCCGACAGCGTGCGGCAGGCCTACTCCCCGGGTCACGACGAGCTCGTTGTCAGTCCGGAAACCTCCCGTGCCATCCTGAGCGCGTTCATCAAGAAGGCGAAGAAGGAACTGCTCATCTACGACGCGAAAATCACCGATCGGCTGATGCTGCGGCTGCTCGCCGAACGGGCGAAGGCCGGGGTGGAGATCCGGACGTTCGGAAAGGTTGGAAAAGGCGCGACCGGCATCGAGACGCGCAAGCTGCCTGACCTTCGCCTTCACGTGCGGGCGATGATCCGCGACGGCGCGGCTGTCTTTGTCGGGAGCCAGAGCCTGCGGAAGCTCGAACTCGCCGGCCGCCGCGAGGTGGGCGTCATCGTGGAGGACGAGCGGATCGCGAAAAAGATGCGGGAGGTATTCGAGGCCGACTGGGCGCAGACGCCGGAATCCAAGGCGGCCGCGGCGAGCGCCGAGAAAGACAAGGAAAAGGACAAGGAAAAAGATAAGGAGAAAGCTACTTCCGGCGCGTAATCACCCCGCTGTCGATGACCTGCCCCAGGCGGGACACGGCGTTGAACCACATCTCGTCCCCGTTGATCTCCGCGACCATGAAGGCCAGGTCCTGGTCGTTCCCCGCCGCCGTCAATCCCGATCGCTTGTCGATATTTCCCTTGCGCAGCTGTCCTCCGGACCCCACCACGAAGTAGACAATGCCCTTCTGGGGCTTGACGCGCTCGTAGAAGTGGTCGTGCCCGGTCAGGACGACGCTGACGTTGTGCTTGATGAACAGTGGTTCGAGCACTTCGCGGAGCCGTGTATCCGAGCCGTGGCGGTCGCCAGACGAATACGGCGGGTGGTGAAAGTACGGGATCTTCCAGTCCGAATTCGAGTCCTTCAGCTCCTTCTCGAACCACGCGACCTGTTCCGGATCGAGGTACGTGCTTTCGAGCGCGAAGAACCGCACGCTCTGTTTGGACGCCTTGTAGGAGTAATACAACTTGCCGTCCATGTTGAACAACTTGTAGTACCGCTGCTCGCGCGCGTCGTGGTTGCCGAGTGACGCATAGAATTTCACGCCGGCATCGAGCAACGGCTTATACGGGTCCTCGAACTTCTTCCTGAAGTCCTGCGGCCGCTCGGAACCATAGAGATTGTCGCCGACCAGCGCGACGAGCTCGTAGGGAAACACGTCGTGCACGCGCTTCATCTGGGCCGCGAGCTGGTACTGCTGCTTACTACCCGTGCCGAAGTCGCCGAGCACGGCGAACTTGAGCGAATCGCCCTTGTTGGGGAGCGTGAGCGCGAGGGCCGCGCCCGGCTGTTGCGCCTCGACGGCCGCGACGGGCAGGGCGGGCACCGTGGCGGATCCGCCGCCGATGGCCAGGAGCACGACAAGCGCGGCGGCGGTCGAGCAACGTGTGAGCATGGCGCCGTTCTGCATGACTACTGCGGAAACGCGTTCGGAATGAAGTCAGTGATGATGTGCGCGTGCACATCCATCAGGATTAGGTTGTTGCCGACAAACCGGAACTCCATTTCCTCGGGCAGCTTGGGGAGTCCCTGCAGAACTTGCGGCGGAATGGTCGACAACGGCACGGTGTCGGGGTAGCGGCCATTCACGGTGAGGTTTGGGATTCCGGGATTCTCGTCCATGATCGACGCCTTGAGCGCCTGGCCGTCGGGCCCGCCGAACACCCGCGCCAGCAGCCGCTTGATGACGGCCTGACATTCCGGAATGAAGATGTCGCCGGCTTTGGCCTCCCGCCGGGCGCTTTGTATTTGCTGTCCAAGCGTCCTCTGGTGCGTGTCGATTTCCTGCGGCGTGGTGGCCTTGGACAGGCCGGGCAGCGCGTGTTCGATCTTCTGGTGCAGGACGACATACTCGTTGACGCGTTCGAGGAATCCCGCCAGAGCCTTGGCGTCTGGATTCACGGGCTGATCCGCCGGCGCCTGAGTCCCCGGCGTTCCCTGTGCCGCGGTCTGCGATGGGGGAGCGGACCCACCGCAGGCGGAAAGCGAGAACGACGCCACCGCGATCAAAGCCAGAACGTGGCGGCCGATTCTGTCAGACATGTTGCCCCCTGGTCAGCCCCTGTAATTGCCGAACTGGAGCGCGACACCGAAATCGTGCTCGCGCAGCAGCCGCATCGCTTCCTGCAACTCGTCTTTGGAGGCCGATGAAACCCGCACCTGGTCCGCCTGGATGGCCGCCTGGACCTTTTTGAGCTTGTTGTCCTTCAGGAACTTCACGATCTCTTTGGCGGCCTCGGTCGGGATTCCCTGTTGAAGCGTGACGACGCGCCGTACGGTGTCGTTCGCGGCCCGCTCGACATCGCCGGGAGTGAGATTCTTGGTCGGCACGCCGCGCCGGACCATGCGTCCCTGCAGAATCTCCCACAACGCGTTCATCTTGAACTCGTCGTCGGCGGTGAGTGTCAGCGTGTTCTCGGTGCGGTTGAGGTCGATTGCCGCGCGGGAGCCCTTGAAGTCGTAGCGCTGCGCGACTTCCTTGCGCGCCTGGTTCACCGCGTTGTCAACCTCCTGGAGGTCGACGCCGGAGGTGATGTCGAACGATGCGGGGTTCGCCATACCGATGTAGTTATATCAGGAGCGCACGCCCCTACGCACGCGCCGTACGGTCCGTGCGAGGGCTGTTCACCGCGAAACGGTTGGCGGCGCCCGGGTCGCGATCCAGCAGATCACGCCTCGAGTGTCCCTGCGGCCCAGCTTGGCCCATATCGGTGCTCAAGCACGCCAGGCCACTGTCGTGCTTGAACACCACCTCGCATTGTGTTCAAATGGAGACCTACCCCAACACCTCACGGCTCGACATCAGGCGGCAGCTCCACGCCGGCTGGGGCACATCCGACTCGGGGACCATACAGTATGTACGAGAAAAAGACGCTCCACCGCCGCGCGTTCCTGGGCATTGGCGCCGCCGCGACAGCCGCGGCGCTCATCCCGGCGCGAGCCCACGCGGCCGCCCGGCCGGTGACTGGTGTGAAGGCGCCTGAACGATTGCTGTCGTTCTTCAATACGCACACGGGTGAGCGCTTGAAGACGGCCTATGCCTCCGGGGGCGAGTACAGGGCTGATGCGCTGCGTGACTTGAATTACATCCTGCGGGATTTCCGCGCGAATGAGATCAAGCCGATCGATCCGCGGGTGTTCGACCTGCTGCACGAGCTCGGCGGCACTCTCGAGACCGATCAGCCGTTTCACATCATCTCGGGATACCGCTCGCCGCACACCAACGGCCTGTTGCGGGATCGCGGCGGGGCAGCGACGGGTGTCGCGTCCCACAGCCTGCACATGGTCGGACAGGCGATCGACATCCGCCTGCCCGGCGTGAAACTCGAGAGTCTCCGCAATGCCGCGAAGTCTCTGAAGATTGGTGGCGTCGGCTTCTATCCGGATCTCAACTTCGTGCACGTCGACATCGGCCGGGTCCGGTATTGGTAGGGAGAGGCTTCGACTGCAGGTTTCAGGTTTTGGGATAAAATCCACAGCCTTGATCGAAAAACGACGTTCAAAGATTCAGGGCTGGGGGGTGTTCGCGACCCAGCCTATCCCCAAGAACAAGCGCATCGTCACGTATGACGGCGAGAAGATCACCAATCGCGAGAGCCTGAAACGCGAAGTGCGGTACCTGAAACAGGGCCACATCTGGTGCTTCAAGCTGAATCGGCTCTACGTCCGGGATGCCGCCGTCGGCGGCAACGTCGCGCGCTACATCAACCACGCCTGCGCCCCCAACTGCTACACACGGGTCATCGGAGACACCATCTGGGTACTTGCGGCGAAGAGTATCCGGAAAGGTGAGGAGCTGACGTACGACTATTCGACCGACGGCGAGGGCTCGATCCCGTGCCGTTGCAGTCCCGGCTGCAAGGTCATGATTTGATGCGGGTCGTGTACCTGCACGGCTTCGCATCGTCGCCGCGCTCGTCAAAGGCGACGTTTTTCGCGAAGCAGTTCGCCGCAAAGGGCGTCAGCCTGCAGGTGCCCGATCTGAATGCCCCCGACTTTTCTACGCTCACCGTCAGCCGCATGCTGCGGCAGGCCGACGAGGCCATCGGTGACACGGGTGAGCCGGCCGTGCTGATGGGATCGAGCCTTGGCGGGTTCGTCGCGGTGCAGGCGGCTCTCCAGCCCGGCGCTCGAGTGCAACGCGTCGTCCTGCTGGCCCCCGCGCTCGATTTTGACGGCAATCGGCTGAGCGAGCTCGGCGACCGCGGCCTCGAGGCGTGGCGGATGTCCGACCGGCTCGAGGTGTTTCATTACGGCTACGGGCGGATGATGCCCGTGCATTACGAGCTCTACGCCGATGCCCGGCGGTACAACTCCCTCGACGCGCCCCTGACGCAGCCGGTGCAGGTGTTCCAGGGCCGGCGGGACACGTCTGTCGATCCGGCGACGGTGGAGCGATGGGCCCACGCGCGGCCCAACGTCGAGCTGCACATGCTCGACGACGATCATCAGTTGTCCGGGAGCCTCGACTTCATCTGGAATGAAGTCAAGCGGGAGATATTCTAGCTTCCAGTTCGTCTGCGCCTACCAGCATATTCCCTGATACTGGCCGGGGATTTCTGCACGATCGGCTTTCACCCTCACCAGATCAACGATCACGTGGTCCGCGCGCGTTCTCTTCAACGCGTCGGAGAATTCGGGCGCGCCGTTGCCGACGACGATCACATCGGAACCGTCGAGCACCTCATCGATGGTTTCGCAGAGCAGTGACGACAGGTGAGGAATCTGCTTGTTGATGTACTCCTTGTTGGCCCCGACGAGACGGGCGAGGGACACATTCTTGTCGTAAATCCGGAGGTCGTAACCCTTCCCGAGCAACGCTTCCGCCAGGATGACGATCGGGCTTTCGCGCAGGTCATCGGTCCCGGCCTTGAAGCTGAAGCCGAGCAGCCCGACTCGCCTCCTGCCGCTTTCCATCACCTGGTCGAGCGCGTGCTGGATCTGCATCTGGTTGCTGGCCAGGATGGACTGGATGACCGGCATGTCGAGGTCGACTTCCTTCGCGCGGTACTGCAGCGCCCGCACGTCCTTCGGAAGGCACGACCCGCCGAACGCGAAACCCGGCTTCAGGTAGTACGAGGACAGGTTCAGCTTCTCGTCGCGGCAGAAGATATCCATCACTTCGTGGCTGTCAATCTGGACGCGCTTGCAGAGGTTGCCGATCTCGTTGGCGAAACACACCTTGAGCGCATGCCATGTGTTGCTCGCGTACTTGATCATCTCGGCGGTGCGGATGCTCGTGTTCACGAGTGGCGCGTCCACCTTGGCATACAGCCCTTCGGTCGGCTGGGCGTCCGAACTGTAGTTGTGCCCCACGAGCGTCAGCGGCGGGTTGCGGAAATCATGAATAGCGGTGCCTTCACGAAGAAACTCGGGGTTCACCGTCACGCCGAAGCCCGTACCGTAGGTCTTCCCCGAGGCCTTCTCGAGCGTGGGGATCACGAGTTCGTGCGTGGTGCCTGGCAGCACGGTGCTCCGCACGACGACGACGTGGTAGTCGTCCTTGTCGCGAAGCGCTTCGCCGATCTGTTCGCAGACCCGTTTGAGATACGACAGATCGAGGCTGCCGTTCTTCCGGCTGGGCGTCCCCACGCACAGGAGAGACAGTTCGGTGGCGTGCACGGCCTCGCGAGTGTCCGTCGTCGCGCGAAGAGAGCCGTCGGCCGCCGCATCGCGAATGAGCTCGTCGAGTCCTTTTTCGACGATGGGGCTGCGTCCATCGTTCAGGCTCGCAACCTTGTCGGGGTTCACGTCAACGCCGATCACCGTATGTCCATCGGCCGCAAACGACGCGGCCGAAACGCTGCCGACGTACCCGAGACCAAACACTGAAACTTTCATCGCTCCCTGTCCTCCATGTGCCTTGTATCCTGAGCCCTGAGTTCTGAAGACCTACGCCGCCGCGGTGCCGCGGCGGCCGATCCGTCCGAGTGCGTCTTCGAAATCGCCGGCAACGGCCGACCAGTCGTAACGATCGACGACGAGTCGCCGTGCCTCCGAGGCGATCCGCCGCCGGCTCTCGGCGTCGCGAATCAGGTGAACAACGGCCTGTGCGAACCGCGCCGGTTCGTCGGCGATGACCACGTTCTGCCCCGTGGTGACCGGGAGGCCTTCAGCACCGACGGTCGTTGAAACGACCGCCTTGCCCATCGCCATCGCTTCGAAAATCTTCAGGCGGGTTCCCCCGCCAATGCGCAGGGGAACAACGTAAACCGCGCCGCCCGCGATATGGGGCCGGACGTCGTCCACGCGGCCGGTCACCTCGATGCCTGCTTCACTCGCGAGCCGCCGAACGGCCGGCGTTGGCGCCCGGCCGATAACGCTCAGCGTGGCTTCAGGTTCGACCTGACGTATCCGCGGCAGGATGTCCCGGACGAAATACAGCATCCCGTCTTCGTTCGGCAGCCAGTCCATCGACCCGGTGAACACGAGGTGCGCTCGTCGCTCGGGACGGTCCGTCATCGGCGCGAAGTAGGTGGTGTCGACGCCCGTCTGGACGACGTGCGCTGGGGTTTTCAGGGCGCCGGCATACAAGCGATTGAACGTTTGTCGATCGGCGTCCGACACGGCGAGGACGAGGTCGAACCGTGCCAGCGCGTCCTGCTCGAACCGGAGCATGCGCCGCCATTGCTGCGTCATGAGGAACCTCGACAGGGGGTTCGAGGCGTTCTCGGCGTGCCGGCGCCAGATTTCCGCTTCGACGTTGTGCGTGAACAGAATCGCCGGGCACGGCAGGTGCTGCGGCAGGTTCACGACGGGCGGAAGGAAGTCGCAGACGATCGCGTCGAACGCCCCTGTGGAGAGAAGCTGCTCCAAGGCCGCCCTGTATGCGGCGGATCGGTACTTCGCCACACCGTAGGGGACGCCGTCCGCGAGGTATCGACCCGCGTCGAGGTAGAAGCCCGCCGTCCCCTTGGCGCGATCGGTGCGTGGAATCGTGACCAGGTGCGCGGCCACCTCGCGCATCCCCGTGCGGTCGGCCTCCGTCTGCCCGGGCTCGGCAAACGACAGATACGAAATCTCATGACGCAGGGCGAGATGCCGCATCAGGTGCCATGTCCGCAGCTTGCCGCCCTTGTCGAGCGGCAGCAGCAACCCCGCGTTCAACCAGAGGATTTTCATCTCGATCGCCTCAGGCCGTCGCCCTCAACGCGCCGTGCGCCGAGGGGACGGTCAAAGCCTTGCCGGGGAGCGTCTGCACACCGTCGCCGTCGATGTGTGTGCGATACCAGAGTTCCAGGTTCATCAGCCCCCAGATGGCATCTCCGCCGTCAGCCACGCCAGCTTTATGACCGGCAATCAGCCGTTCGACGGCCTGCGGGTTGATGATGCCGCGCTGGCGGCTCCGCGGATCCAGCAGCACGTCGCGGGCGACGTCGTTCCACGTTCCCTTCATCCAGAGGGCAAACGGCACCGGGAACCCCATCTTTTTCCGCGTCAGGATTCCAGGCGGAAGGATGTCACGCACGGCCTCGCGAAGAATCCATTTCGTCTTGAACCCCCGCAGCTTCATGCGTGCCGGCAGCGCCGCGGCGAACTCGACGAGGCGGTGGTCGAGAAACGGCACGCGGCTCTCGATCGAGGCCGCCATGCTCATCTGGTCCTGTTTCATCAGGAGCTCGACCAGGTACGTCTTCATGTCAGCGTACAGGAGGCGATCGAGCGTGGTGCTGTTCCCGTTGGGCGCATCGAAAAAGGCCCGCGAAGGCCCGTACGCACGGTCTGCCGTTGCCCGAAGCGCGAAATCCGGAGAGAGAAGGGCGCCCTGTCGCTGCAGGCCGATTGCGGCGAAGCTGTCGAAAAACATCGCTTCCGGCGTGCGCGGCGTGGCCAGGAATGACCGCGTCGCGTACCGGCCGACCTGCCCGGGCAGCCTGGGCACGACCGCGCGCGCGATCCACGCACGCATCGGCGCGGGCACGAGTCCATATGCGGCGGCGGCGCGCCAGTTGGCCAGCGCACGCGGATACTTTCCATACCCGGCCAGCAGTTCGTCGCTGCCTTCGCCCGTCAGCACGACCTTGACGTGATCGCGGGCGAGAGCGGACACGAAGTAGAGCGGGACGCTCGACGGGTGGGCGATCGGCTCGTCTTCGTGCCAGATCAATCGCGGCAGGGCTCCGAAGAAGTCCTGGTCGTCGATGACGATCTCGTGCGAGTCAGCCTTGATCGCGGTCGAGACCTGCCTGGCGTAGTCGAGCTCGCTGAACGCGCGTTGTTTGAACGCCACCGAAAAAGTCTGGAGCGGACGATCGATCATCTTCGCCATCATGGCGGCGATGGCGCTGCTGTCGAGGCCGCCCGACAGGAACATGCCCAGCGGCACGTCCGCCATCAGCCGGATGCGGACAGACTCCTCGAGCAGTTCGCGGAACCGGCGAACGAGATCGCTATCCGACATCCCCGCCAGTTCGTCCGAAGGCTGACCGGCCGGGATGTCCCAGTAGCGGCGGATTGAGACCGCGCCGTTCTCGAACACCAGCGTGTGTCCAGGCTGGAGGCGATGGATTCCCTTGAACAGCGTCTCGGTGCCTGAAAGATAGCGGGTGCTCAGCAGTTCGGGAACCGCGTCCTCGTTCGCCTCCACGCGAAGGAGTCCGCTCTCCAGGATGGCTTTGATCTCGGATCCGAACAGGAGCCGGCCCTGCACCATCGCCCAGTACAGGGGCTTGACTCCCAGGCGATCGCGCGCGAGCATCAGCCGCCGCCGCGGCGCGTCCCAGAGTGCGAAGGCGAACATGCCCCGGAGATGGTCCACGGCGCTGTCGCCCCACTGCTCGTACGCGTGGACGATGGTTTCCGTGTCCGATCGCGTCTTGTAGCGATGGCCGGCAGACTCGAGCTCGACGCGCACGGCGGCGTGGTTGTAGATCTCGCCGTTGAAGACGATCCACACCGAGTCGTTCTCGTTGGACAGCGGCTGGTGTCCTGCGGCCAGATCGACGATGCTCAGCCGGCGGTGACCGAGGGCTGCGCAGTCGTCCACGAAAATGCCCGAGTCGTCTGGCCCGCGATGCGCGACGGCGTCGCGCATCCGGATGACGCGGTCGCCGTCGTCGGCGTGGAGCCGATCTGACGCCACGAGGCCTGCGATTCCGCACATGTCCTAGGTAGCCTCCGTCACCGTTCGCGCGGCCGGCGACCATGTCGCGGGGGTTGCGAAGCTTGGATTCGCGCTGTCTGCCGTTCGGGCAGCCATGCGCCCGGCCGGCGCCGGCGCGTCGTCGATGAATCGCCTGAACCAGAGCTCGAGCATGACGAGTTGCCAGAGCCGGTGGGGATGGTCGGCGCGGGACGTACGATGCTCGTCCCACAGCCGTGCGATCTCGCGCGGCTCGAAGATCCCCCGGTCGCGCAGGCGGCCGTCGAGGAGCAACTCCGCCGTCATCGGCGCGAGCGGTCCGCGCAGCCACTCGCCGATTGGCGCGGCGAATCCGCTCGTGCCCCTCTGGACGATTGAAGGCGGCACGCGGCGGTCGAGCACGCGGCGCAACAGGTACTTGCTCTGACCGTTTTTCAGTTTCAACGACGTCGGCACGCGCGCGGCAAATTCGAGCAGCTTGTGGTCGAGCAGCGGCTCGCGTGCTTCGAGTGACACCGCCATGCTCATGCGATCGACCTTCGTGAGCACGTCGTCGATCATGTCGGTGCGCGT
>JANNHC010000399.1:0-3942 GCA_031404215.1 Acidobacteriota bacterium | reverse complement strand
GGCATGGAGCCTGTACGTCACCCGCAACTGGCGCCTGACCTTTACGGTAGACGCCGCCGAGAACGAGATACTGGACATGAACTATGAGGACTACCACTGAAAGGAGCAACACCATGCGCATGCTGAATCCGCCACACCCTGGCGACTTCATCCGCACAGAGATCATCAAGCCGCTCGGCCTGTCCGTGGCGGCCGCGGCGAAAGTGCTAGGCGTGTCCCGCCCGACGTTGTCGAACCTACTGAACGGCAACGCCGATTTGTCCGGCGACATGGCGTTGCGCATCGAGAAGGCGTTCGGCGTGAAGATGGACACGCTGATGCGAATGCAGTCGTCCTACGACATCGCTCGCACCCGACAGCGCGAGGGCAAGATCGCCGTTCGCCGCTACCAGCCAGCCGAGGCGCGCCCATGAACTCACCGCGCGAAGGAGCTGGAGAAACGGTCAAGTAGAGCGCGATCCTGTGTCTACCAAAAACTCGATCTCGTCGACTCCCGGCTTGTGACGGGCGTCTTGAAGACGCGTGCGGTTCGATTAAACGGAACGGCGCCGGTTTCATTTCAAGCATCGCGAGCGGTCATCAACGGTGCCGGCCGCGATCGTCGGTTCCGCGCGCGACAATTGGGGCTGGTGGGTAGGAGTTGGGCGGTTTGGGTCAGGCCGCCTGCCGTTCGTACCGCTGATGAAGCCCGCCGACCTGCGGGATCGCCACGACACGACCATCGACCGGCGCGGCGATCGGGCGAGGATCGGGGTGAGCGCGGCGCCTGGTCCCAAGGAAAAGCCTCGCGCAACTGTTGCGCCGTCCACGCCGCGGTCGGCACCACGAAGAAATCTGCGGCCATCACCTGCCCGATGTGATTCGCCAAGAACGTGCGCCACGTCCGGGACGGCGGGCGCCGAGGGCGGACCATGTATTTCGGGACGGTCGCCTGACAGACGTCAATGCCCAGTTCTAGCAACTCGCCGTGGATCCGGGGAGCGCCCCAGAGCGGGTCGGCCCGCGACATCGTCCGAATCAGCGCGCGCACATCGGAAGGTACGGTCGGCCGACCGGTCCGCCGGCGGCTCTTCCACGTCCAGAACAGGCGGAAGCCGCGGCGGTGCCAGGCGATGACCGTCTCCGGTTTGACGATGACAAGTGCGGTTTGCCAGTTGTTCCAGACCCGTGCGCCACACCCACAGCAGGCGATCCGCCGCCGTCAGCCGGAGCCGCGGAGACCGGACTCGGTGAAGCACCTGCAGTTGGTGCCGTCACGCCAGGACCTCGAGCTGGAGCGCAGCGCGCGGACGCGCCCATCCGCGTAGCGTCAGAAAGAGCGAGAGAAGGACCGAGATCATCGCGGCGAAGCGTATCCGCGGTCGACCGCAACATCAACGGCAGCAACGAGAACGGACTTTACAGCAGGCACAAGTCCACGAGAGATGCCGAAAGTTGGCGTGTCGCGTTTCGTGCGAACAGCCGCTGGCGGCGGATGAACATCGGCGCCGTGTCCTTGATGGATCTGGCGACGGCGCGCAACCGCGCGCGCGAGATCCTCGGCGGCGTCGCGAGCGGCCAGGATCCGGCCGATGAGCGTCGGGCTGATCGTGAAGCGGGGACGTTCGCCGAACTCGCGAAGGATTACATCGAGAAGCACGCCAAACAGCAGAAACGATCGTGGGAAGAGGATTATCGCATCCTCTATGGGTCCGAGCAGAAGAAGCGAACAGGCAAGCGTCCGCACGTGCCGCTCGTGAAGCTGTGGGGCCACCTGACGGTCAAGGCGATGACGCGCCGTGAGATTCGCCCGGTCTTCGACGAGATCGCGGCCCGTGCGCCGATCATGGCCAATCGCACGTTGGCGCTCGTCCGGAAGATGTTCAACTTTGCGATCGAGCACGATTGGGTCGAGTCCAGTCCCTGCCACATGATCAAACGGCTTGCCCCAGAGCGGCAGCGCGATCGCGTCCTGAGCGAAAGCGAGGCGGGGAGGTGCTCGGCGCGACGTGCCCTCGATTGTTGGGGAGGCGGGTCGAAGGGATCATCTCGAACAAGCGGACGACGGGTAAGTTGCTTCGGTTCGCCCGCGCCTTGTCCCCGGACGCTCCAGACACCGTCGCGTATGAGGCTGCCCAACTCGCTGATACGGTGAGGCGAGATCTGGTCTCTCGTCGCATATCGTTCTGCATGGAAACGGTGTTCTCCGATCCGGACGGGGCGAAGGTGGCGTTCCTCCGCGAGGCCCGCTCGCAGGGGTATGTCGTCTTCTTGGTCTTCATCGGTTTGAGCAGTGGCGACTTGGCGATCGCTCGTGTCGTGCAGCGTACCGAAGCCGGCGGCCATGACGTGCCCGATGAGAAAATCACCGCTCGGTTCCCGCGGACGTTTGACAACCTCCGGCAGGCGATCACCTTTGTCGATCACGCTCTCTTGTTTGACAACAGTTCCGCGGATGAACCGTACCGTTTCATTGCAGAATTCGCAGGGGCAAAAGTGGTGCGGCAGGGAAGCTATCGCTGCGCCTGGGCGGCGGCTGCGGAACCTGAGGCTTCAAAGCTCTCGCGAGCTGCAGAATGCGATACTGTTTCGACGGCGGAAAACCCGTTTGTGTTCGACTGGAAACTTGGAGCCGGCGACCCGACTTGAACGGGTGACCTGCTGATGACGAATCACTATCAGGTGCAATCCGCTGACGCGCGTTGAAAAGCGCTGAACGTGCAACCCGTTGTTTCTTATTGATTTACGCGTGGCTCCGTGTTTTCATCGCATAGCAGGCAACTGCGTCGAGTGGCGTTTTTATGCTGCCCAGTTGCTGCCCAGAGGAAATCGGGAGAAACGAACGCCATGCATCGAAACGAACGTGAGAGCGCGCCTGAGACCAGCGCCTCGAGCGCGTATCGCCGCCTGAAGTTCATCGACCGAACCATCCAATCGTTGAAGCCGAGCGACAAACGGGTCGAGTATTGGGACGAGTCGCTTCCCGGCTTCGGCATGCGAATCTCTCCGGCCGGTCGCAAGTCGCCGAACGGCCGGAAGACGTGGATCGTGATGTATCGGCGGCCGAACGGCAGCGCGGTTCGGCTCAAGCTCGGTAGCTATCCCGCGGTTGGTCTCGCCGACGCGCGGTTGAAGGCGAAGACGTATCTCGGACAGATCGAGATCGAAGGACGCGATCCGGTTGCCGAGCGCCACGCCGAACGCGACGCCGAGACCTTCGGCCAGCTCGCTGAGATCTACATGCGCAAGTGGGCGAAGCAGGTCGGCGCCAACGGCCGGCCGCGGAAGCGGTCCTGGGCGGAGGATGAGCGTCAGATCAACCGATATCTGCTGCCGGGATGGCGAACTCGGAAAGTGAAAGATATTACTCGCCGTGACGTCCGCGATCTCGTCGAGGCGATCTCGGAACGGCGGTTGCGGAAGGGCACAACGGAGGACGGACAAGAGAAGGTCGGCGCGCCGATCATGTCCAACCGCGTGCTCGCACTTGTCAAGAAGATGTTCAACTTCGCGCTCGACCGGGAATGGATTGACGCAAACCCGGCAGCGCGTCTCAAGCCGGTCGCGCCGGAAACCGCGCGCGATCGCGTGCTCTCGCCGGAGGAGATTCGGACGCTTTGGCTGGCGCTGGATTCCGAGCACCACCGTATTGCGACGTTGTTCCGCACGCTGCTGCTCACAGCACAGCGTTCGGGTGAGGCGTCTCGCATGCGCTGGGCGCAACTGCAGCCGACACTCTTCGAGCGAACCGAGGATGGACTTGTCTTCCCTTCGAAGCTTGAGCCGATTGTGTGGACGATCCCAGGCCCGGACGCCAAGAACGGACTCGCGCATGAGGTGCCGCTGAGTGGTGCGGTTATCGATCTCCTGCGTGACCTCGCGACGCATGACGAGGCCGAGCGCCTCAGGATCAACTCCACGCCCCGCGCCAAGAGAACTCAGACTGAGCGCTCGGTCAGCGAG
>JANNHC010000398.1:0-4550 GCA_031404215.1 Acidobacteriota bacterium | reverse complement strand
GGCTGCAGGCCTGAGAATAGGAACATATCCTTCCCAGGCCCATGGCATGCCCGGGTCGCCGAGGGTCGCCTCGGTCAATCGCTGGTACAGGCTTTCCGCGCGCACATCGTTCGAGAGGAACAGCACGCACCGTCTGCCCTTCTCGACGCAGATCGTCTGGTTGCCGGTCGTGTCGTTATGGCCGCCCTTGAAAAAGGCGCTGCCGTAGGGGCCTTCGAGGAAGGCGAAGTTGGCCAGCCCGCTGGTGTGGCTGAGCAGAATGCGCGGGGTCAGCTTGCGCCAGCGTTCGTCGCGTCCGCGCCCGCCGCCCCCAGCACCAGAACCATGCCGAGGCCGACCGTGGTCGCACGCACGGCCGACGATCTCGAGATCTTCACTTTTCAATCCATGAACACCTGAGACTACCATCGTGGCGGAAACCAGCGCCTGCGCGGGTCGCCGCGGAGGGCGCAGCCTTCCACGCGACGTCCGGGCAGCATCTCTGCGCCGCTCGCGTAGGGCCGGGGCTCAAGCCCGACCCTATACCGAGAACTTGAACACGGCGAACATGGCGCCCTGCGGGTCGTTCAGAATGGCGAAGCGGCCGGTCTTCGGAATGTCCTGCGGCGGCGCCATGACGCTCGCGCCAAGTCCCGTGGCCTTCGCGGTACTTGCATCGCAATCGGCCACCTGGAAGTACGGCATCCAGTACGACGGCACCGCGGCCGGCATGTGCGCGGGCATCGCCAGCATCCCGGCTCCCGACTGTCCGTTGTTCTGGAACTCCGTGTACTCCATGAGGGGGCTCGGCGCGCCATGCCTCGCGGTCCAGCCGAACAGCTGCGTGTAAAAAGATTCCGCGGCTTTCGTGTCGCGCGTCGTCAACTCGCTCCAGCAGAGCGCGCCCGGCTCATTCAGAATCCGCGCGCCGATACTCCTATTCCCCTGCCAGACCTGGAAGATAGCGCCCGTCGGATCCTGCAGGACTGCCATCCTGCCCGCGTCCATGACGTCGAACGGCGGCGCGAGCACTTTCGCGCCCAGGCTCGCCGCCTGCTTCACGGCCTCATCCACACGCTCGACGGTGACGTAGAGGTTCCAGTGGGGCGGGGCGCCAATCCGGCGCTCGTCCTCACGCATCGTGTACGCGGCGGCCACTTCTCGCCCGCGCATCAGGAAGATCGAGTACGTCTCGTCCGGCCCGATCGGCTCCTCCTTTACGTCCCAGCCGAACAGCACGCGGTAAAAGGCGACGCCGGCCTTCTGATCGGTCGTGGCCAGTTCGGCCCAGGAGAACGTGCCAGGAACATGCGCCGAAAACTCCGCCACGATGAGCTCCTTCCTGCAACTGCGAGAGTGCAAGAAGCGTGAGTATGGATGAAAAGTCGCAAAGACGAGCGCGCCCGCGAAGTAAGATGCGGGAACCAAAACAGCACGCTCCGAAAGGAACGCCCGTCATGGCCAAACACGTATGTGCCGCTTCGCTGTTGCACGTCGCCCTCCTCGTTTCTTCGAGCGCGCGCGCGCAACCCGCGTCCGGCGCTGCCGGTCACTGGGAAGGCGCGATTCAGGGGCGTCGCGAAAGGCTTCCTCGTCAGCGTGGACCAGGGGGGCGCCGAGGTGCCCATTGATGCGATCGTCCAGAACGGGTCGCATCTCAAGCTGATCGCTCAGGCTATCACCGGGACTTTTGAGGGCGACTTGAAGGACGGACAACTCGCGGGCACGTGGATGCAGGGGCCAAAATACCTTGCCGCTTACGTTCAAGCGTCCGGCGGCACCACGGTAAACTTCATCAGTCGCCCTGGGACGGACGCGATCGCGTTGCCGGAAGCGGATGGTCAGTAAGGGCCGCAAGCCGCGGAGAAGTGGAATGGATGACCAGGATCGACTGGACTGCCGGCCGGACCACGTAGACAGGCGAGTGTTCCTGGCGCAGTTCGCGGGCGTGGCAGCGGTCGCCGGATCCGTGTCGTCATCACAACGCCCGCAGCCCTCCGGACCAGTGATTCCCATCATCGACACGCACATTCACCTCTTCGACCCGACGCGTCCTCAGGGCGCGCCGTATTCAGGTCCGGGAGGCGCCAGCGGCCCTCCTCAGCCAGCCTTGCCGCCGCGCTATCGCCGGCTGGCAGAACCGCTCGGCATCGTGGGTGCCGTCAAGGTCGAGGCGAGCCCGTGGGTCGAGGACAACCTCTGGGTCCTCGAGGTTGCGGAACGCGATGCCATTATTGTCGGCGTGGTCGGCAACCTCGAGCCGGACAAGCCGGACTTCGCGGAAATGCTCACCCGGTATCACAAGAACCGGCTCTTTCGAGGCATTCGATACGGGAACCTCTGGGGACGCGATATCACGAAGCAGATTGACAACGCCGCGTTCATCGACGGGCTCCGGCTTCTGGCCCAGGCCGATCTCGTCCTCGATACGGCCAACCCCCGAGTCAACCTGCTCGAGGCGGTCGTCGGGATTACCGACAAGGTGCCAGACCTGCGGGTGGTCGTCGATCACCTGCCGAGCCTTGAACCCGAACCGGACGCCCGGCGGTCGTACGATGCGGCGCTTCGCGAGCTGCAGAAGCGCCCGCTCGTCTATGTCAAGCTGTCCGCGGTGATCCATCGCGTCAACGGCGTCGTGTCTACCGAACTCGCGCCGTACCGCGACAGGCTCGACCACCTGGTGGAGATGTTTGGCGAGGATCGGATCCTGTTTGGCAGCGACTGGCCAAACAGCGACGGCGTCGCGCCGATCGACAAGGTGGTCGGCGTGGTGCGCGAATACTTCGGTGCGCGGCCCCGCGCCATGGCCGAGAAATACTTCTGGAAGAACTCGCTCGCGGCGTACAAGTGGATCAGACGGGAGCCGTCGCAGCCCGCGTCCTGACACAGGGGTCGCCCGCGGCGCCTCGGTCAGCGCAAGGAAGGAGTCACGTATCAGACGGGACCACTTTCGTAGCCGCGGATCGGAGCGGCCGCACTGGCTCCTCAGCCGTGTGGCGTCTCCGCGGCCGGCCGGAAACGGCCCACTGTGGCGGCCGAGACCTTCCCGAGCCATGTCTTCGCCGTGTCTCCGACGAGGGCCTGTTCGAGCGCGTCGAACTTCACGTACGCCACAGGCACGAGCAGCAGGGTCAGGAACAAACACAGCGCCTGCCCACCGATGATCGTGACGGCGATCGCCGCACGGCCCGTGCCCCCGATCCCCAGTCCGAGCGACGTGGGCACCAGTCCGGCAATGATCGCCGTCGTCGTCATCAGAATCGGCCGGAGGCGCGTCCGGCACGACTCCACGATCGCCTGGCGGAGCGGCACGCCCCTGGAGCGCAGCACGTTCGCGTAATCAACCTGCAGAATCGAGTTCTTCTTGACGATGCCGAGGAGCAGGAGCATGCCGAGGGCACTCCACAGGTTGAGAGTGCGGTTGGTCACCCACAAGGTGAACAGCGCGAAGGGTACCGCGATCGGCATGACCAGCATGATGACGATCGGCTGGAGGAAGCTCTCGAACTGCGACGCGAGCACCATGTAGACGAAGATCATCGCGAGACTGATCGCCATGATCATGTTGGCCGTCGTTTCGTCCAGGATCTTCGACTGGCCCTGCAGCTTGAACGACATGGTCGGCGGCAGGTTGAGGCCGGCCAGCATCGCCCGGACGTCGGCGGACGCTTCGTCGAGCGCATGGCCCGGCGCCACGTCCGCGATGAGATTGACGGTGAACTGGCGGTCCGATCGCTGCAAGGTGGTCGGGCCGAGGCCACGTTCGAGCCGCGCGATGTTGTCGATGCGCACCGGGCCGGTGGCCGACGGCACCGTGAGCCGGCCGATTTGGGCGATGTCGCCGCGCTGGCTCTCTCCAGCACGCGGATCTTCACCGGGTACTGCTCCTGCCCTTCCTTGAAGAACGAGATCTGGTCGTCGCCCGAGACCGCCAGCCGCAGCGTGTTGCCGATCGTCGCCATCCGAACGCCCAGGTCGGCGGCGCGCTTGCGATCGACGGCGACGTGCACTTCGGGGTTCGACACGTTGAGCCCGATCTTGACCTCCGTGATGCTCGGGACCTTCTGCGCCTCCTCGAGCGCTTTCTTCGAGTACGTCACGATCTGATCCAGATCCGGTCCGAGGATGTTCGCCGCGATCGCGAACCCGCCGGTGCCTTCGCCGCTGCCGAGCGCGGTGCGCGAGCTGATGCTCGGCCGGTAGCCGGGATGGGCCGCGAGCCGGCGCCGCATTTCGGTGATGATCTGGGCCTGCGTATTCCGGCGCTGATCGATCGGCAATGCCTGGCAGAGGAAGTGGATATGGGTCGGCGAGCTGGCGGACATCCCCGACACCCCGATCGACGGCTCGATCTGCGCCACCCCTTCGATGCCGTGCAACTCTTCGAGAAGCTTGAAGGCCACTTCGCTGGTCCCGGCGAGCGACGTCCCTTCGGGCGCGTCCATATGGACGATCCACTCGCCCATGTCTTCATTGGGAACGAATTCACGCCCGACCATCCGGTTGAGCGGGAACGTCAGCAAGGCGGTGACGACCGAAATCGCGATGATCACACCGGGGTGATCGAGCGC
>JANNHC010000397.1:0-3222 GCA_031404215.1 Acidobacteriota bacterium | reverse complement strand
CATCGAGTCGAGGATGAACATTTGCTGATTGCTGATTGTTATGGCTGATCGCTGATTGATTGTTGATTGGCGGCCGTGTGCAATCGACACTCGAGCCATCAACAACAGCAATGCTAGTGTGCTCTCTCCAGCTTGAGTCGGATGTTGACGAAGTTGTAGGGCGGCCACGGACCGGAGTACATGAACGTGAGCTTGTCGTACCGCTGCCCGAAGTCCTTCACCCGCGCGTCGAACTGCTGTTCGACGGGGCGCGCGACAAGGAACGCGGCATTCATGATCATGCGATCCCCGATCGGCTTGTTCGATCGGGACGCGACCGAGACATTTCGCAGGGCCTCGAAAATCTCGCTCACGTAGCGTTCCGAACGGGCCTGCAGCGCCGCGTCAATCAGCCGCCCGTACTGCATCCGCGCGAAATACGTGGAACCCTTCTGGCTCGAAATCTCCTCCTTCAGACGCCGGATGTCTTCGTCTTCTCCCTCGATTTCGCGGATGATCTGGTCGCGATCCCAGAGCACTTTCAGCCCGAACTCGAACTTGTCCTGCATCTTGTTCAGCACGTCGGTGAACGCGTCGTAGGCCGATCGCAACAGCTCCATGATGTCGTCGTCGGTCTTGAACACGGTTCCGAACGACATCGGGATCACGGTGTGCTGCAGCATGACGGTCTCGTTCACCCGCTGGTGCGCGAGCACGTTGTCGCGGGTCGGGTCCTGCGCGACCATCGGCGTGTTCGACACGATCGCGGCAATGTCGCGGTAATGGACCGTATGGACGTCGGCCGGTTCCGGACCGATGCCGAGGAGTCCGAAGCTCAGCGCGCGGTCGGACTTGATGACGCAGTAGACGTACTTGCCTTCGTTCGACTCGTCGGCCGGCGGCGACGGCTCGGCCCGCGGCATCCGGACTCGCTCGAGCTTGCCTCGTGATCGCGTCGCCGGAGCTGCCGCCACCTTACTCGCTGTCCGTTCGCGAACCGGCGGCGCGGCCCCACTCTTCCGTGCCTTCACGGCGGGCGTGGCCTTCTTGCGCGCCTTTCCCGTCGCCCCGCTCCGTGCGTTTCTCCCGCTCTTTGCCATGCCTGCACTGTCCCTGCCGAATACCCTCGTGTCGGCTAACGCCGGCGACCCGGCTGCTCGGTGCCGCTCGTGCCGGTGTCGTTCCCCTGCGGTCGATCTCGTTTCGCGAGCATTTTCTGGATCTCCGCGACAAGCGCGTCCGGAAGACACGGCTTGGTCACGAAGGCGTCGCAGCCGGCCTGGCGCGCCCCCTCGGAGTGCCCGGGCAGCGCGTGACCAGTCAGCGCCACGATAGGAATGTGCTTCGTCCGGTCGTCCGCTTTGAGGCGCCGGGTCGCTTCCCATCCGTCCACCTGCGGCAGCGCCAGGTCCATCAGGATGATATCCGGCATCAACTCGAGGGTCTTCTCAATCGCTTCGAGGCCGTTGGTCGCTTCCGCGACGCGATAGCCGGAAAACTGCAGGTACGCGGCGTACATCTCCCTCGCGTCCTGATAGTCCTCGACCACGAGCACGAGCACCTGACCGACTTCTGCCTTCTTCATCGTCGTCTGAGCCGGGACGGAAGGTGCAGCGTGAACGTCGAACCCTTGCCGGGCTCGCTGTCGAGATCGATAGTACCGCCAAGCATTTGTGAGAGGCGCCGGCAAATCGAGAGCCCCAATCCCGTGCCGCCGTAGCCGCGCGCCGGCGAACTGTCCAGTTGCCGGAAATCCTCGAATACCTGGTCCTGATCGTCGGCCCCGATGCCGACACCGGTGTCGGACACGGCAATGGCGATGCGTCGTTCCTTCGAATCGTAGGACGCCGCGATCGTCACGGTACCCAGCGGCGTGAACTTCAGCGCGTTGCTCAACAGGTTGAGCACGATTTGTTTGACTTTCTGGCGGTCGCTCTTGAGCGATGGGACTCCCCGCGTCATGGTTGCCCGCACGGTCAGGTTCGAACGCCTGATGATCGGCTCGAGCTCCGCCATCACCTCGTCCACGAGTTCCGGGATTTTGAACGTCGTGAGATTGAGCGGCATGCGGCCCGCCTCAATCCGGGTGATGTCCAGGATGTCGTTGATGAGCGCCAGCAGATGCCGCGAGTTCGAGTCGATGCGCGTCAGGCTCTTTCTCTGCGGGTCGGACACCTGACCCGTGACGCCGTTCAGGAGCATGTGCGTGTAGCCGAGAATCGCGTTGAGCGGCGTCCGAAACTCGTGCGACATGTTCGCGAGGAACTGCGACTTCAACTTGGAGGCCTGCTCGAGCGCGATGTGCTGACGCCGGAGCAGTTCGTTCTGATGCGCCAGCTCCGCGGTGGCTTCCTGCACCTTGCGCTGCAGTTCCGCCGACGCGTCTTTCAGCTGCTCGTACAGCCGCGCCTTGTCGATCGCCTCGGTGAGGTCGTGCAGGATCGTGACGACCCACATCAACTCGCCCTGCTCCGACAGGATCTGGCCGGCGAGGCCTTCCACCGGCGACGGCCGGCCGCTCACCGGATCGGTCAGCTGGATCTCTCCGCGATACCGCTGCTCGCCGCCACGGGTCAGGACGTTCGACACGAACGAGGTCAGGTGGGCGCCGTTGGCGCGCACGTGGCGGAGCTCGGAGTTCCCCGCGGACGTCGGCGCCGTGAACAGCCGCTCGGCGGGCTCGTTCATCAGGACGATGTCCCCTTCCTGATCGGTCACCAGGATAGGGTCGGCCACCGAGTCGATGATCAGATCGAGCCGATGCCGCTCGTCGCGCACCTCCGCCTGCGCGAGGCGCAGCGTGCGGTAGCTCTCCTCGATCTCTTCCTTGGCGCGCGCCAGGTCGGTCACGTTCCGCAGAATCGACACGACGTACGTGCCCTGGCGTTCATCGGTCGCTCTCGAGCTCAGAAGCTCGAACAGCAAATCGGATCCTTCGAGGGGATCGACCAGCAGCAGCTCGCGGCGCGCCAGATCGGTCTGGCCGACTGCGTTGGTCGAGAGCGCGGCCGAAAACAACATGTTGTTCAGACCGGCCGCTCGCCGCCAGCCTTCGCTCGCGTCCTCGGGCGCCGCAAAGAGCTTTTCGGCGTGCGCGTTGGCGATGATCAGCTTGCCTTCCGTGTCGGTCAGCAGAATCGGGTCGGTGACGGCGTTGATGATGCTGTACAGCAGCATCCGCTCCTGGCCGAACCGGGCTTCGGCGAGCGTCTGGCGGCTCAGAAGCCGGGACACCTGCCGTCC
>JANNHC010000396.1:0-5365 GCA_031404215.1 Acidobacteriota bacterium | reverse complement strand
ACCTTGTTCTCGCCCATCGTGCGCTCGATGGTGAGCGTGTCCGCGGTCTGCTTCACGGTCGCCGGGCCGTTGCCCAGCGCGCCGCCGCCGCCACGGCCGCCGCCCATTCCGCCGCCGCCCCCCGGTGCGCCAGCTGGTGGCGCGCCAGCCGGTGGGGCGCCACCCGGTGCGCCGCCCGGCGCCGCCATGCCGCTAGCCTCCGTGTCGATCGTCCAGGTGCCGGAAAAGTCCGGCTTCTGGGCGAAGGCCATTGTGGCCACGGCGAAAATCGCCGCGGCAATGATTCCGATTCGTGCCCGCTTCATGCGTTGCTCCTTGGTGAATGATGACGTGACGTCGCGCCCACGTGCATCCTGCTACGACTTCCGGCTCGATTATTCGAACCGAAGCGCTTCGATGGGGTCAAGCCCAGCCGCTTTCTTGGCCGGGTAGAACCCGAAAAACACACCCGTTCCCGCCGCGAATCCGAAGGCCATCCCGATGGCGTTCGGGGGAATCGACGTCGGCCACTGCAGGAATTTCTCGGCAGCCGCCGACAGCCCGTACCCCATGGCGATTCCGAGCAGCCCGCCGAAGAGGCTGAGCACGACGGCTTCCACCAGAAACTGCATCAGCACGTCCTTGCCCCGCGCGCCGATCGCCATGCGGAGGCCGATCTCGCGGGTCCGCTCGGTGACGGACACGAGCATGATGTTCATGATGCCGATTCCGCCGACGAGCAGCGACACGCCGGCAATCGCCGCCAGCAGCGTGGTCATCGTCTTGGTGGTCTCGGTGCGGACGCTGGCCATTTCTTCCTGCGTGCGGACCATGAAGTCGTCCGGATCGCTGCCCATCAACTTGTGCCGCGTGCGGAGCATTTCGGTGATGGCCGCCGACACCGGCGCTGTTTCAGGAGTCGTGGCCGACACCGTGACGTTATTGAGGTGCTGAATTCCCTGGAGCTTCTTTTGAACGGTCGTGTAAGGCGCGTACACGGCGTCGTCCTGATCCTGGCCGAAGCCGGTCGAACCCTTCGCGGACATCACACCGATCACTTTGAACGGCTGGTTCTTGATTCGAATCATCTGACCTGTTGGATCGACGTCGGGCCCGAACAGGTTGTCCGCGACGGTCTGGCCGAGGACGCAGACCTTCTGCGCGGACTGCACATCCTGCGAGGTAAAGAAACTGCCGTACTTCGCCGGCCAGTTACGGATGAGGGGCAGATCGACGTCCGTCCCCTGAATCTCGCTCGACCAGTTCTGGTTGCCGGCGATGAGCTGCGCGCGCGACCTGACGCCTGCCGCCACGTACTGCACGCCTTCCACGCCGCGAAGCGCCTCGGCATCCTCGACCGTCAGCGTCGTGGACATGCCGCCACCCTGGCGGACGCCGCCTTGCGTGAAGTTGCCGGACATGACGGTTATGAGGTTCGTGCCGGCCGCCTTTACCTGCGCTTCGATCGTGGACTGCGCGCCCTTGCCGAGCGCCACCATCGTGATGACGGCGCCGACGCCGATGATCATGCCGAGCATCGTCAGCATCGTGCGCATCTTGTTGCGATTCAGCGCCTTGAGCGCGATCAGCAGCGTCATGAATATCGACATCGGGTTCTCCTAAACCACCCCGCCGATGTGTTCGGCGGAGACGTGGTCGGCGGGAGCGTGAGGCGTCTCGGGTTCCGGCGGAGGCAGCGCCGCGAGTTCCTTCGCCGCATCACGCCGGTTCGTGATCTTCTGATCGACCTGAATCTTGCCGTCGCGGAACCGCACCAGCCGTGTGCCGTATTCGGCGATGTCCACTTCGTGCGTGATGAGGAGCACCGTGATGCCCCGCTCCACGTTCAGTCGCTGAAAGATGTCCATGACCTCGACCGACGTGCGTGTGTCGAGGTTGCCGGTCGGTTCATCCGCGAGGAGGATCGTCGGTCTGGTCACCAGCGCCCGCGCGATGGCGACGCGCTGCTGCTGGCCTCCGGACAACTGGTTGGGAAAGTGATGAAAACGATCACCCAGACCCACCGCCGTCAAGGACTCCATCGCGCGCTTGTGGCGGGCGGCCGTCTTCAGTTTCTCCGCGCCGTTGTAGAGCATGGGCAGCTCGACGTTGTCGAGCGCCGTCGTGCGCGAGAGCAGGTTGAAGCCCTGGAACACGAATCCGATCTTCCGGTTGCGAATAATCGCGAGCTCGTCTTTCGACATGCGCGAGACGTCCTTGCCGTCCAGAATATAGGTGCCGCTCGTCGGGCGATCCAGGCAGCCGAGAATGTGCATGAGCGTGGACTTGCCGGATCCCGACGGACCCGTGACGGCGACGAACTCGCCGGCCTCGACGTCAAGGTTCGCGCCCCGGAGGGCGCGCACGGTGACTTCGCCGACGTGATACGTCTTGACCAGGTCGCGGATCGAAATAACAGGAGGCATTGAATGGGTTCGTGATTCTCGCGCGCGCGTTCTTCGGATCTCGGGAGGTCGAGCCGATCCCGACCGCGCGAGTGGTGGACTACAGCCCTCGACTAGCGGCCGCCGCGATTGCCCCCTCCGCCACCCGGGCCGCCGAAGCCGCCGCCCGGACCGCCGCGTCCGCGCTGAGGTCCCATGAGCGGGTTGTTCGCATTCGCTCCACCCGGGGTGGTCGAGGCCTGCTCGAAAATGACGTTGGTGACAACCTCGGCGCCCTCGCGTATTTCCGGGGTCGCCTCGAGGATTTCGGTGAACGTGCTGTCAGAAACCCCGAGACGCAGGCGCACCTGCTTCAGCTGCTTGTTCTCCAGGACCCAGGCCGCCCCGCGTGTCTCGACCGATGGCAGCGGTCCGAACAGCGAGTCGATCGTGGTGGCGTTGCCTGTCATCGAGGGCGTGCTGGCCACGCGTCCTATCGGGGCCCCGCGAGTGGCACTCTGTGCATTCGCACGCGGCCGGTTGGCGCCGGGCGCGGCGCCGCCGGCTCCGCCGCGGCCGCCACCCTGGGGCTGGACGCCGCCGACACCTTGGCGGTTGCCACCGTCGCCCTGGCCTCCGCCGAACCCGCCGCGGCCCCCACCACTCTGGGCACGCTGTGCCATCCGCTCCTGGAACGCCGCACGTTCTTCAGGCGTCATGGCCGCCATCCGTTCTTCCATTCGCTTCCGGCGTTCCTCCGATGTCATGTTCGGATCGAAACCGCCGCGTCCACCGTCGCCACGGAAGCCCTCGCCGCCGCTCGGGAGATTTCCGCCGACCGTTCCCCCACCCGGACCGGCGCTACGGCCCTCCGCGCCGGATCCTTCGCGCTGGCGTTGACGTTGTCCCGGTTCCTGCCCCTGCGGCGCCGCGTTGGCTGTCCGCGAGGGAGCGGTGGCTGCCGGTGCATTCGCGGCCGCGGGAGGAGTCGCGCCGGTGGTCGGCGTGGGCGCGACGGCCGGCGGCTGTCCGACGCCGGCGTTGCGCCCGCCACGACCGCCACCGCCACCGCCGCGGCCGAAATCGGCTGGCACCTCCTGCTTGAGCGCCGCGAAAATCTCGACGTTCGGCCGGAAGCGCGTGGCCGCCGCCGGGACGCGGAGCACGTTCGTCCTCCGCGTGATCTCGATGACCACGTTCGCCGTCATGCCCGGCTTCAGCTTCATTTCGTTGTTCGGCACGTCAATCACGGTCTGATAGGTCACGACGTTCTGCACGGTCGTTGGCTGCAGCCGGACCTGCTGCACCTTTCCGGTGAACTGCTCGGTTGGATACGCATCGACCCGGAACGTGACGTCCTGTCCGGGACGCATCCGGCCCACGTCCGCTTCGTCGATATTGGCGCGCACCTGCATCTTCGTCAGGTCGGCCGCCAGGATATACAGGGTCGGCGCCGACATGCCCGCGTTCACCGTCTGCCCGGGCTCGACCGATCGCTGTATGACGATGCCGTCGATGGGCGCGGTGATGACCGTGTGCTCGCGGTTGACCTCCGCGGTGTGCAGCTGCGACTTCGCCTGCACGAGCCCGGCTTCGGACGACCGGATCTGCGCTTCCGAGGATCGCACGTTCACTTCGGCGGTTTCGAGCTCGGTGCGCGGCAGCAGGTTCTTCTCGGAGAGGGCCTTCGCGCGCTCGAGCTTCTGCCTCGTATCCGCAAGGGTCACCTTGAGGCGCTCGAGATCCGCTTCCGAACGCGTCACGTTGGCGCGCTGCTGCTCGATCTGGGTGTCGAGGATGGTGGGGTCGAGCCGCGCGATCACCTGCCCCTTCCTCACGATCGAGTTGAAGTCGGCGTAGAGCTCCTGCACGATGCCGCCCACCTGCGTGCCGACCTGCACGGTCGTCACGGCTTCAAGGGTCCCCGTCGCCTGGACGGCGTCCACGATGTCGCCGCGCGTGATCGGCGCAGTCCGCACCTCCGGCTCCTTGGTCCCCTTGCGCATGTAGTACGCGCCGGCGCCGCCGCCGACGACCGCCAGCACGATGATGATCAGAATGAGTTTTTTCATGTGTGCGTCCAGTCGCTAGGAGTGCTTCGGGAGCCCCGATCGCAGTCCTTTCCAGCCTTCTTCGAAGATCGTGTACACAGTGGGGACGAACACCAGCGTGATCAGGGTCGAGGCCGCGAGCCCGCCGATGACGACCCGCGCGAGCGGCGCCTGGAGCTCGGCGCCTTCGCCGATGCCGAGCGCCATCGGGACGAGCCCGAGGATGGTGGCCAGCGACGTCATCAGAATCGGCCGGAGACGCGTACGGCCCGCCGTCTCGACCGCCTCGCGCAGCGGCATGTGGTCGCGCCGTCGCAGGATGTTCGTGTAGTCCACGAGCAGGATCGCGTTGCTGACGACGATCCCCGCGAGCATGATGACGCCGATATACGCCTGCAGGCTGAACGTCGTCCCCGTCAGCTTGAGCATGGCGACGACACCGATCGCGGCCAGCGGGACCGAGAACATGATGATGAAGGGGTCGCGCAGCGACTCGTACTGCGACGCCATCACGGCGTACACGAGCAGGATCGCGAGAATCAGGACCCACTGCAGTTGCTGGAACGCCTGGCCCTGCGCCTCGACTTCGGCGCCGAAGCTGACCTGGAAGTCCTGCGACACGCGGACTTCCGGCAATCGGGCGTTGATGGCCTTGACGGCGTCGCTGAGGGCGACCTGTGGCTCCGACGTGACCCGCACGATCCGTTCCTGGTTCTTCCGCTGGATCTCGGTCGGTCCCGTCTGGCTGCGCAGCGCGAGCAGGTTCTTCGCCTGGAGGACCTGGCCCTGCGGCGTGCCGATGAGGATGTCGTTGATGTCGTTGACGCTGTTGCGATCCTCCTCGCGGAGCCGCACGACGATCGGGTACTCGTTGCCGGCCTGTCGGAAGAACGCGGCCTGCGTGCCCCCCACGCTCGTCCGGATGCTGCTGGCGACGCTGTTCACGCTCAG
>JANNHC010000395.1:0-4418 GCA_031404215.1 Acidobacteriota bacterium | reverse complement strand
TGTGTATGGCCAGACTTCATTGTGCGAGATTGATCCTGGCGCTCTGACGTCGTGTCCAGCAGGAATCAGCGCGCGACGCATCCATGCGGATGCCTAGTCTAGGCGCGTCGTCCGCGGCAAGTCCCCGCGTCGCCCGCCGAATCATCGCTCTCCGATGATCGCGTAATCGAGATAGGTGTAGATGCGCGAGTTCAGCTTCTCGACGTTGCCGTTGAACGCTTCGGCCAGATCGAGCAAGGCCGGATCAGCGCTGTCGGGGACCGCGATCGGCTGAAGACGATCCTGCTCCGGCACCGGCGACCGGAACTCGATGGTGGCTCTCGTGAATCCACTCGCGACGACCAGGTACTTGAGCGTTTCGGGATGCAGCGGCCAGACGTGTGTGATGTCGCGGATGTAGCTCTCGAAGAACGCGACCCAGCAGGCCGGGTTGAGGGTCTCGAGCACGAGGCGGCCGCCCGGACGCAGCTTGTGGAACGACAGCTCGAGAAAGCGCAACAGGTATCCTGGCTCCAGGTGCTCGACGACCTGCGCCGAGAAAATTCCGCCAAGCGAACCATCCGGCAGCGACGTCAGATAGCCGGCCGCGTCGGACTCGGTGACGTCGAGGCCGCGCGCGCGCGCGGCAGCCTTCGGCCATCTCGTGATTGAGGTCGATTCCCCGGGCGCCGATTCCGTGCCCCGCCAGGAGATCGAGGAACTCGCCCCTCCCGCATCCCACGTCGAGCACATCCGCCTGGCCTTCGAAGAGCGGAAGGTAAGATTCGAAGCGCGCGCGGATGACTTCGCGCGAGCCACGGAACTGATCCTCGAAGCCAACGTACTTATAGGCGTCGAGCGACGGGGCAAAGGCGTCTCGCGGCGGGCTGCCTCCGGGATCCGGAACCCGGGATGAGGGATCCGTGGACGCACGAGGTGCCCCGTCGATCCTTTCCATCTCCCGCTTGAGTGACATCACCGCCTGCTGAGAGACCCCCACCATGGCGCGCAGTTCCTCGTGCGCAGCGGTCAGGGCAGTCGCGCGCGCTTCGTAACGGTGTTCCCTGGCCGCCATCGACTCGAAGCGCTTGGCGAGGTCCTCGGCGAGCCCGCCCAGCGCGGCGTTGAGCACCAGCGCGCCACCGGCGGCGTCGCGGTCCTTCGTGTCCACGTACGCCGTGATCTGCTGCAGATACTGCATCAGGCGGACCTGGAACTCCGCGAACGCGGACAGCTGATCGCGAAGCGACGCGGCGGCGCCTTCCGCTGTGCGAGCCGCCTCCCGGCCGGCGGCGGCCTGGCGATTGATGTGATCGACGAGCACCGAGTTGAACGTCAGCTGACGCTGCAGGTAGGGGCCGATGACTCGCCAGATGTAGCCGGTCAGCTTCGCGCGAAGACCCGAAGCCTGCGGCGGCGACGGCAGGATGTTCCACGCCTCGTTGAGCGCTGCGATCTGATGATCATCGAGGACGGGAGACGGGAGAGAAATCGCCGCCGGCGGGCGGATCGCACGATCCAGCGCGGTCAGCGCCTCGTTATAGCGCGCGTCAGCCTGGTCGCGCTCGTCCTTCAGGCGCCGCAAGATCGCCTCGAGCGGCTCGCCAGAATGGTCGGCCATCAGACGCCGGAGCGACCCCCCGCGGCCGCGGCGACCGGGGTGATGCGCCCGTCGAGCGGGCTGCTCGCCGACGCGTACGGGCGCATGGGAATGCGGCCGGCACGATAGGCCAGCCGCCCGGCTTCCACCGCAAGCTTCATCGCCCTGGCCATCGCCACGGGATCGCCCGCCAGTGCGATCGCGGTGTTCATCAGCACGCCGTCCACGCCAAGCTCCATCGCGATGGCGGCGTCAGATGCGGTACCGACGCCCGCATCGACGATCACGGGCACACGCGCCTGATCCTTGATGATCCGGATGTTGTTGGGATTCTGGATGCCAAGCCCGGAACCAATCGGCGCACCGAGCGGCATGACCGCCGCGGCGCCAGCCTCTTCGAGTTTTCGGCAGATCACAGGATCGTCGTTCGTATACGGCAAGACGATGAACCCTTCGCTGACGAGGACGCGGGTCGCTTCGAGCAGCGCGACGTTGTCTGGAAAGAGCGTCTGCTCGTCGCCAATCACTTCGAGCTTCACCCAGTTCGAGAGCCCGACTTCTCGCCCGAGCCGCGCCGTTCGAATCGCGTCCTCCGCCGTATAACAGCCGGCCGTGTTCGGCAGGATGAAGATGCGCTCGCGGTCGATGAAATCGATCAGCGATTCTTTCGACTTGTCGGTGAGGTTGACGCGGCGGACCGCCACGGTGACCATGTCGGCCCCCGACGCGCGGTGGGCCTCCGCCATGACCGCGTGCGACGGGTACTTCCCGGTGCCCACGACAAGCCGGGAGTTGAACGCGCGGCCGGCGATCACGAGAGGGTCAGAGGTCATAAAGAGCTCAGGGCTCAGGTTCTGTTATCCGCCACCCACGAACCTCACGATTTCGATCACGTCACCCTCGCCGATCATGGTCGTGTCGTACTGCAGGCGTTTGACGACGACCACGTTGTGTTCGACCGCGACGATGCGAGAGTCAATCTTGAGTTCGGCGAGCAGAGCGCTGATGGTGACGGGGCCGGCGATTTCGAACGGCTCGCCATTCAGTCGTATCGTCAAAGTTTACTCCAACACAGAGGCGATCGATGCCACGTACGGATCTCGCGCCGAGACCGCGGAGATCGCAGAGACGCCAGCCACAAGAGCGCCCTTGAACAAAGCCGGTTCTCAGATGTGGCCCGGCGTTCCGACGCCTCGCGCATTGCGCGAGCGGGAGGTCGTGAAGTCCACAGATACAAGCCAGGGTCGATCCTGCATGGCTTGTATCTGCGGACTTCACGACCTCCCGCATGGCCGGCCAAGGGCCGGCCGGCGTCGGAACGCCCAGCCAGCTGAGTCTATCGACTCTGCGTCCGCTGCGATCTCTGCGCGAGATCAGTCCCAGACCTGGCTGACTCCGAACGTCGCCAGGATCCCGTTCAGCACACGATCGCCGTTGTTCACCAAATGATCCGGCAGCGTAACGCGCGGCGCCGGCCGGGCCGCCGCGTCCGCCAGGACGCGCTCGTAATCCTCTACCATCCGCGGCATCGAATGCTCGCGCTCCCAGTACAGTCGTCCGGCCGCGCCGAGCGACGCGCGCAGCGCCTTGTCGGAGGCGAGCCGCCGCATCGCGAGCCGCAGCGAATGCGCTTCGTCCAGGATGTCGATGGCGACGCACACAGGCGCGATCTCATTCGTGCGCCACGTGCGCGGATCGAGCGACGGCACATCCGCCAGGTGGGCGAGGTCGATTGTGACGGTCGGGCGCCCCGCGGCGAGCGCCCGCAGCCAGGGGCCGGACATCTCCCGCGCGGTCGGCCATCGAAGATTCAACGACACGTCGCACGCCGCGACGGCGTCGGTCAGCTCGTCGTCTGTCTCGAGGTACCCCGTCATCGTCACGCGCGTCTCGAGGCCTCGATCGCGCACGTCCGCCGTCACATCGTAGTGCCGGGCCTCCGCACCGGCGAGCAGCAGATGCGCGGCGGGAGCGTAAGGGAGAATCGCGGAGAGCGCATCGAGGATCTGCGGAATGCGCTTCTCGGGCGTGAGCCCGCCGTACACGCCGAAGAGGATCGCGTCTCCGGAAATCCCGTACTGCTCGCGTACCCGCGCCCGGGCGGCGCGGGCGTTGTTCTCAGCGATCGGCACGCCGTGGGCAAGCCGGACCGTCGTGACCGCGGCGTGAGGAAGCTCGGCGCTGAGCGCGTAGGCCATGGGTCCGGCGTGGACGGCGGTCAGCCGCGACGTCTGGACGACGAGCCGTGTCATCGGCCAGGAGTAATACAGGTGGCTATCGAACCCGGCGATCGCCAGCTCGGCCAGATCCGGATGCACACCAGGATGGTTCAGGGCAAACTCAGCCCGGTAATCGGCGTGCCGCCTGGTGCGAAGCAGCGCCGCGGCGCGTGCGTGGTGGAGGTGCGCGTCGTGTAAGACCACGAGGCCCGGATACCGAAAGAGATACGGCCAGAGATAGTCGTGATGCGACGAGTTTCCGACTTGATAAACCGTGAGGTCGTACGGGTTCAGGCGATGTCGCGGGATGAACGCGTGCGCGGAGTCGGTGCCTGCGGCGCGCCGGTCCTTGGACTCATCCGTGTACACATCTATGTGATGGCGCCGGCGAAGTTCGCCCACCAGGTCGGCGCTGCACGCCGCAATGCCGGACGGCGCGGGAGGCATCGGACTGAACCAGGCGAGGCGCATCTTCTCTATTCTTACGCTTCCGGCTTCCAGCTTCCAGCACAGTTGCCAGTTGCCAGTGGAGATCGGTGGTTCTCGTGTGGCCTGTGATAGCATTCCGTACTTGAGGCGGCGGTGAAAACCGGCCGCAAGGTGTTCGGGCTCCGCGAGGC
>JANNHC010000394.1:0-1574 GCA_031404215.1 Acidobacteriota bacterium | reverse complement strand
CAGAGAGGATCTCGCGCTAGGGAACGCAGGGGTCGCGCACAGAAAAAGGCCGGTATCGATTGTCTTTCTGGAGGGTGGCTTCGGTGACGCCGTATACTGCCAGTTTGGCAGCTGCATAAACACCGTTGGGCTACTCGAATGACCTGGTGAACAGGTCTTCAATCGCCCGCTTGCCGTTGTCGTGCACCTCGCGCGTCCCGGTCCCCGTGAAGTGGGGATGCGGAATCGTGGGGGCGCTCTTGCCAATCGCCTTCCAGTCGCCGCCGGTCCACTCGAACCAGCCGTCCTGCTCCTGATCGAACACGAACAACGGCTTGTTACAGAGTTTCGCGAATTCGGCGCCCCATCCGGTGCCCCCGCGCACTGTCTTATCCTCCTGGATCACGCCCACCACGTAGATTTCCTGGCCGTGGTTGACCTGGTACCAGAGCGTCTGCAGGATCCTGCGGATCGTCGGGCTGTCCGTGTACCGCCGGTTCATCAGCTTCGAGACGTACTCGAGGCTGACGTCGCCCGCCTGCAGCTCTTCGTGGTTGAGGACGCGGATGCCGCGACGACGGGCCTCGGTGTGGCCATCGAACGTAAAGTTCACTTCTTCGATGCCGTGCCGTTCGGCGCACGCGCCAAACTCCGCTTCGGCGCCAGGTGCAGCGCCGCTGAACAGAATGAAGTCGGTCTTATTCATGGTTTTCGTGTACGTGTAGTTGACGTTCTGGCTCGGGGCTTCTTGTCTGCTTTCTTTAGTGCTCGCGGGGCCCCACCCCCGCTCGCCGCGCGCTCGCGGGCGCCGCTTTTCTTAACCGCTGCCTTTTCCCTTGTCCCATTTCCCTTGTCAGCAGCGGGCGCTGACGCCCTGCCCGCTTTGAGCCGCGCCGCGCGTTCGATGATCGTTGCGAGCATCGCGCCCGCTTCGCCACCCTTTGCCGGCCGGTTCGATTCCCACACGTCGGGACGATCGGCGGCGAGGATGTCTTCAAACTCCCCATCGCTCCTGACACTGCGCGGCGCGAACTCGGTGATGTCCACGTCGCCGGCCCAATCGTCTTTGTGCTTGATCAGGAGCCAGCTCCGCGCGTCGCCGCCGCTGCTCTTCGATCCCCAGTGGCCACCGGTCCGGACGAGCACCCACGATCCTTTCAGCTTGAAGCCGTCGAGCGTGATCTTCAGGTCTCCCTTTGCCAGCGCCGCATCCACGTCGTCCACCTCGGGTTTCCACGTGCCCTGGTCCCACAGCATGACGATGCCCGCGCCGTAACCTGAGGGAATGACGCCTTCAAAGGTCCCGTACTCAATCGGGTGATCTTCCACGTGCATGGCCAGCCGTTTCGTCTTCGGATCGAGCGACGGCCCCTTCGGCACCGCCCACGACAGCAGCACGCCCTTCCACTCGAGGCGGAAATCATAGTGCAGGTGGCTCGCCAGGTGCTTCTGCACGCAGATCATTGAGGAGTTTCGGAAGGCCGAGAAGCTTTCCAGTGACGACCCGTGGCTTCGCAGCCTCGACCTCACCTACCATTTGCTGAACAAGGAGGAGGGCCTTTACTACGCGCTCTGGGATCAGAACACGTTCCGCC
>JANNHC010000393.1:0-6266 GCA_031404215.1 Acidobacteriota bacterium | reverse complement strand
CGGACGGCACCGCCGGGGTTCAATCCCGAGTGGACATTGAAGTAAAAGCCATTCGGGTTCGCGATGATCTGATTCGCGAGGGTCGCGCCAACAGTCCGGTTCGCAAATGTCTGGTTCGTGAGTGTTCCATCCGCCAGCGTGATCGGACTGGCGGCGGTCAGGCCCGTGTCGATGACCACAGATCCATTGGCCGCGGGCCCCGCTTCGTGGATGTGCGTCGCGCGGATGATCGTCCCGGCCGGGAACGCGGCCAGACTATAGACGAAGGTGCCCGTCGCGTCCGTGATCGTGCCGGACCCGTCGCGCGTGAGGTTGAGCGTAAACGTGCCCGAGCCACGGGCGTTGAGGTCTGCGTTGGTGATGGGCGGCACCTCGTTCACAGCGGCGAGCGCCGCCGTGAAGACGATCGAGTTCGGCGGAGTATTTGTCGTCGGCGACGACGGGCTGCTGCTGCCGCATGCGGCTGCCAGGATGCCTGCCGCGGCGATGATCGCGTATCGCTTCATTGCTGTTGTCTCCCTGCGCACATTGAATGTTGATTCCATCAGTCTGTCAGTTATCTGTGTGTTTGTGAACGTGTTCTCCAGAGGACCTAAAAACGGCGTGTGATGTTGAATCCCAGGTATACGTCGTGCGGGCTGCCGCCACGCGCGAGTTGACCGAGCGTGGTGCCGAACGAGTTCGTGATATTCAGCTGAAGCGTATGGCCCCCGGTGCGCTTCTCGATCGCCACTCCCCACACGCCACGGTTGGGGTCGTAACCGTGAAGGCGCGGCGTGTACTCCCCGGTGATGTACCCCGTGTGCGAGAAGCGAAGGCGTCCGCCAATCCCCGTGAACCACGTGTCCTCGTGCGTGGAGTGCTCGTCCTGTTCGAGCCCGGTGTCGTCGTGGTCGTCAGGTCCGGCGATAAAATCCACCGCCTGGGTGCCGGCCACGAAGGCGGGCGTCGCGTACAGGGCCAATCGGTCGCCGAACGTGCGGGAGACGGTGACTGCGACACCCGGCTGGCGTCGTTCACGAAGGTTGTTCAGGCCTTCGAACGACCCGGTGACCGATACGGAAACCGGCAGCGATTCGCCCTGGCGCAGCGCATCCCACCGGGCGAAGGTTTGAATCGTTTTGCTGAGCATGGAACGATGCGCGCCGGCCTGGAGGTTGCCCGTAATCGCGAAGCGGTACTCGAGCCCGATGATGGCGCCCCTGTCGATCGTGAACAGATCCTCGGCCAGTTGACCGAAGCTGCCGCGGCGCAGGTCTGCCGCGAACCGATGGGTCAAACGGAAATACCCCTTGTGCCGGACGAGCGACATGGTCGTCGGCAGGTTGATCAGGTTCAGCTCGATTTGCGCCGGTAAAGGCGCTGCAACCGCCACGGGGTCCGGGGGCGGCGCCTGCGCGTAGGCCGGAACAGCGCTCAACAAAAATGCCGCGACAATACGCGGCAGTGAAGGGTATGCACGCACCTGAATCATAGGGTTCCTCCGGCGAGAGGCAATCCCTGTGCCCCCCAGCCAGACGCGCTTTCCCCGCCTGAATCGGTGCCTCCCGTGATCTTGCGGTATGCCAGAGCTTTCCGTTTCTGTAAAGGGTTACGGGTCATGTAACGTATGGCCCTATGTTCAAGCGGAATCCCGGGGATGGGCGGCCACTTGGAGCTTGACGGCTGGCGCAAACCAGTCTCCACCGTAAGCTTGCCGGAAGTCCACGGATCTGTTCCGATTCCGTTGACTGGCGGATTTTGGCGCAAGATGCTGGCGTTTGCGGGCCCGGGCTACCTGGTTGCGGTCGGGTACATGGATCCCGGCAACTGGGCGACCGACCTGGCGGGGGGCTCCCGGTACGGCTACACGCTGCTGAGCGTGATCATGCTGTCGAATCTCATGGCGATTCTGCTCCAGGCGCTGGCGTTGCGTCTGGGGATTGCCAGCGGCCGCGATCTGGCGCAGGCGTGCCGCGATCACTACTCGAGGCCGACAACGCTCGTGTTGTGGTTTCTTTGCGAGGTTGCCATCGCCGCGTGCGACCTGGCCGAGGTCATCGGATCGGCCATCGCGCTCAACCTCCTGTTCGGGCTGCCGCTCATCTGGGGGGTGTGCCTGACCTCGCTCGACGTGCTGCTGGTGCTCTACCTGCAGCAGTACCGGTTCCGGTATGTCGAAGCGCTGGTCGTGCTGCTCATTCTCGGCATTGCCGGCTGCTTTGCGGTGCAGTTGTGGCTGGCGAAGCCCGATCTGGCTGGCGTGATGGGCGGCTTCGTGCCGCAGCTCGAGATCGTGCGCAACCCGGACATGCTCTACATCGCGGTGGGCATTCTTGGCGCGACGGTCATGCCGCACAATCTTTACCTGCACTCGTCCATCATTCAGACGCGCAAGTACGCGGACAACATCGAAAGCAAGCGCGAGGCGGTGCGGTTTGCGACGATTGATTCGACGGTCGCGCTGATGTTCGCGCTCTTCCTGAACGGCGCAATACTCGTGATGGCGGCGGCGACGTTCAATACCAGCGGCCATGAAGGGGTCGCCGACATCTCGGACGCCTACATGCTGCTGGCGCCGCTGCTCGGCACGCAGCTCGCCAGCACGCTGTTCGCCGTCGCCCTGCTCTTTTCAGGGCAGAACGCGACGCTGACGGGCACGCTGGCCGGCCAGATCGTGATGGAAGGGTTTCTCAACATCCGCCTGCGCCCCTGGCTGCGCCGGCTGATCACCCGTCTCATCGCCATCATCCCGGCGCTCATCACGGTGTACTTCTACGGGGAACACGGCATCGGGTCGCTGCTGGTCCTCAGCCAGGTGGTGCTGAGCCTCCAGTTGTCGTTCGCGGTGTTCCCGCTGGTGCTCTTCACCGGCGACAAGCGGAAGATGGGCTCGCTCGTCGCTCCGATCTGGATGCGGGCGCTCGCCTGGCCCGTTGCGGTGCTCATCGCGGGCCTGAATGCCTGGATGCTCTGGCAGACGTTTATGGCCTGAGTCCTGAGCCCTTTATGTACAAACACATCCTGATCGCCATCGAGAACTCTGACGCCGATCGTACCGTGCTGGCGCACATCGAACCGCTGGCGCGGATGACCGGGGCGCGGCTGCTCCTCGTCCACGTGGCGGACGGATGGGTGGCAAGGCATTTCGACGACCTCAAGCTCCGCGAATCTGACGAGATCCGGGAGGACCGCGATTATCTCGGCCGGGTCTGCGACGAGCTTGTGGAGCGGGGGTTCGAGACACGCGCCCGTCTGGCGATGGGGGATCCCGCAACCGAGCTGGTGAAGGTGGCGGTGGAGGAATCGGTGGACCTCATTGCGATGTCCACCCACGGGCATCGGTTCCTGGCGGATCTGCTGCGCGGCAGCACGGCGGACCGTGTTCGCCACAACGTCGAGATCCCGGTGCTGATGGTCCGGGCGAGCAAGGGGGCCAAGGGGGCCTCGGCTGCCGCCACGGGTGCTGGGGGCCATTAAGTGATCGGCGGAAAAGTAGGAGCAGGCTGGAGGAGGCGGCTCGAGCGCGTGAAGCCACGCGACCGCACCGAACTGGCGATGCTGCTGGGGGCGATCGGCTTTCTGCTGCTGCTGTTCGTTTTCAGCAGGCTGGCAAGTGAGGTCTCCGAAGGGGAGACGCTCGGTTTCGACCGGAAAATCCTCCTCGCGCTGCGCGACCCGGCCGATTTGTCGCGCCCCATCGGTCCGCTCTGGCTGGTCGGTGCAGCGCTCGACATCACGGCGCTCGGCAGCGCGACGGTGCTGGGCCTCACGGTCTTCGCCATCGCCGGCTTTCTGCTGTTGCAGGGGCTCTGGCGCCGCGCGCTGTTCGTGACGGCCGCAAGCTGCGGCGGCTGGTTCATCAACAGCGCGCTCAAGCTACTGTTCCAACGCCCCCGGCCCGACCTCGTGCCGCATCTTCGCGACGTGATGACGCTGAGCTTCCCGAGCGGCCACGCCATGCAGTCGGCGGTCGTGTACCTCACGCTCGGCGCCCTGTCGATGCACATCGCGCAGCGGCGCCTCACCAAGCTCTACTGCATGTCGGTCGCGATGCTCGCGACGGCACTGGTCGGCTCGTCCCGCATTTATCTCGGCGTACACTATCCAACGGATGTTCTCGCCGGATGGCTGATTGGGTTATCGTGGGCGTTGCTGTGTTGGATGATCGAGCGGTCACTCGAACGCCGAGCGGGGTTGAAGCGTGAACGAGCAGAAGCAGAAGCCAAGGCCAAAGTTGACGCCAGGGACACGGGGAAATAGGAGCGAAATGTTCGGGACATATCCAGCCAGGGTGTCGCGGAGCCTGGCGGCCGACGAGGGACGGGCGCCGGCCGATGGCCGTGAAACCATTCTGCTCGTCGAAGACGAACCAGCCGTTCGCCAGTTGTTCGCGCAGGCGCTGACGCGCGCCGGTTATAAAGTGCACGAGGCGCGCAATGGTCAGGAAGCGTTGAAGGTGTTCGATCAGCACGGCGATACCATCGACCTGCTGCTGACCGACCTGCGCATGCCGTACATGGGCGGCGCGGAGCTGGCGCAGCACCTTCGGGCCCGGCGGCACACGCTGAAGCTCATCTGCGTGTCCGGTTACCCCGGGGGAGCGGAGGCCGGGTTGACCTCCGATTTTCTCGCGAAGCCGTTTTCCCGCGACGAGCTCCTGAAGAAAGTTCGAGAGGTGCTCGACCGGAAGTAGACCGTGCCACCACTGTTCCTGTTCCTTCTCCTGACGCTCGCATGGCCCGCGGAGGCGCCACAGCAACCGCCCCAGGCCAGCGGCGAGCGTGGCCCCTTTCTCCTGGCGGCGCTGCGCCGCGACGGGGTGGTGAGCCCATTTGCCTCATTCGACGGCAAGGAGTGGGACGCTCCATGGCCGACCGACCTGCGCTGGCTGGTGCTGCCCATCAACCTCGAAAGCATTCCAGCCAAGTGGTGGGGTAAGGCCGGACTGGTTGGCCAGATGACCGCCTGGAGTGATGGCGTGAACCGCGGCACCTTCCGTCTGTCGCGCCCGATCACCACGCGGTTGATGTGCGCGTCACGCCTGGGGTTGATGTCGGACTATCGTTCAGCACAGCCGCCGTCTCCGCCCGCGGTGCAGCCCTTCCCGAAAGACGGCCTGGCCATATCAGGAAGCCAGACGGTGGGACCAATCGAGGCCCTGTCACCGGCCTCGTCCCCGTGGGCGCGTGAGGCGGGGCTGCTGGTCGATCCCGTGAACAAGGCTGAAGAGGCCGCGATTCGATTGTTCACGGATTGGGACCATCCCGTGTCCAGGACGAACCGCCGCACGGTGGCGGTTGAGATCGAAGCCATGTACGGGGCCGCAATGGACGAGCCCGGCTGGACTGCGTTCTATGTCGAGGCCGTCAAGCGCTACGCTCCCGGTCCTCGCGACGAAGACTGCGGGCTGGTCACAGTGATCAGCGGCTGGATCATGTCCGGCCCCGATGAAAAGCGCACGACGAAACTGATCGCGCGGGTGACGTACTGCGATCGCCGCGGCGTTGCCTATATGTTGCCCTTTGGCCTGGTCAAGGCTGGCGGCCGCAACTACTGGGCATATCAGCTCTCCGGGCACGGCCGCGAAGGCTATGCGGTGGCGCGACCGACGCCGAAGGGCGTCGAGCAGGAAGTGCAGTATTCCGCGGGGACCTGTCCCTTGTGATCTCGCGCATGCGGGACTCGCCAGCGGCACAGATTGCGTGGCTCTTCACGCTCATGCTGGCGGTGCCGTTCGCCATCCGTATCGCCGATGCGAAGCACGGCGGGGAACCCGGTCCGCCGTCATACTTGCCGGCGCTCGAAGGTCCACGTTCACGACAACCGTTCAACCCCGATCTGTTTCTGCTGGCGCTGCTGTATTCGCTGCCGCTCTGGATCCACAGCGTCTGGAAGGAAGCCGTGCCTGGGTCGTCGCCTTTCGCCACCAGATGGCCGGGCCTCGCGCTCCAGGGAGCAGCGTGCGGACTGGCATTTGCCGCCATCCTCGTGCTCCGCAGCCGCACGTCCCTCGACTTCATCTATTTCCGCTTTTGAGGGCGGCCGCACGGGCGCACGAGCGCAGGAGACCCTCGCGCCGAGATCGCAGAGTCCGCAGAGACCTGCGGCGTCTGCCGTCCGCCGACTGGCCGGCCTTCGGCCGGCCAGTCAGGAGCGGCCGCGCGTCACAAATAAAAAACGCCAACCGAGCCAGAGGGGGGTGTATATTTGTGCAAAGGGGGCGGCTGACGCGCGGAGCCCGGGTCGGCCGACGGCGGGTTCCGCCCCACACGGCAGGAAGCTGC
>JANNHC010000392.1:0-2816 GCA_031404215.1 Acidobacteriota bacterium | reverse complement strand
AGCCCGGCGAGTCCACGAGCGTCGACCAGTTCGGCGTGTCGAGCGTGTAAATGTAGTCGTACCACTTGTCACCGCCGAAAGAGCCGCGCGGCAGCTCGAGCTTGAAGATGTCGTAGAAGACTCCCCACGAGCCGAACGCCTTCCACCGGCCATCGCCGTTGATGTCGTAGGCGAAGCCGACGCGCGGCGCCAGCTTGTCGGCGAAGCCGAAGTCGAGCGCAAACTCAGGAATGTCCGAACCAATCGCGTAGGCGGGTACCTTCTCACGCTCGGTGCGGACGCCCGCGTTGAGGGTCAGCTTGTTGTTGATCGTCCACGCGTCCTGGATGAAGAGTCCGATGTTCGTCGTGTGGATATCACCCTGCGTGACGAAACCAGTCTTCGGCTCGGCGCCGTTGCTGCGCACGATGTAGTAGCCGAACGGCCCGCGAAGACCGGCTCCGTAGCTGGTGTCCCAAAACAATGACACCACGTTGCGCGACTCGCCGGTCAGCACGTTGTTGCCGACACGGTCTGCCTGCACGCCGAACTTCACCTGGTGGTCGCCGCCGAGCTTCCCGTACACCGTGCCGTCGGCCTGCACGTACGTGCGAGTCTGCTGATCGCGGATCGACTTGGAGTTACTCGCCACGCTGCGGAAGCCGGTCGGGCGTTGCAGCTCGGTCGGAACTCCAGCGAGACCGACGTTGTTGGTGCTCAGCCACCGAATGACCGGCTCCTCAGGTACGTTGGTATCGAATGTATCGGCGAAGTAGTGGCCGCCGCGAACCCCAAAGAACAGGTTCGGCGAGGCAACCCAGTCGAGGTGGCCCGAGACCGAGTAATTGGGGCGGGTGGTTGCTTTGGCGAAGTTGAGAGTGGTCGCGTCCGTTGCGGTCAGTCCCGGCAGGAGACCGTCGGTCTTGGACCAGCTGTTATTGTAGGCCACACGGCCGCGCAGGCTGTCGCTCAGCTGAGACGTCAGGTTGGCGGTGGCGAACTGCACCGTCTCCTTCTGGTCTTGAGACTGCGCGATCCCGACTGGATTGCCGGAAGTCGCCGCACTCACCGACCGCTCGATGGTGGTGAGCGCCGGCTGATACGCGCCGAAGAACCACGCGCGATTGCGCATGATCGGGCCGCCGAGTGAGAACCCCGGCTCCATCCGCGAGCGCGAGTCCTTCGGATACGAGATGTATTCGGCCTGCGACGTATCGCTGAGCTTCAGCCGCAGCGTCGGGCGGCTGTCGGTCTGGAGCTTGTCGCCTTCCCAGTTGAACAGCGCGCTGCCGCGCCAATCGTTGGTGCCACTCTTCATGAGGACATTGACGACGCCGCCGGTCGCGCCGCCGAACTCTGCCGTGTAGCCGCTCGACTTGACCTGAATTTCCTCGATGAAGTCGATGATCACGTTCTTGCCGGAGGTTCCGCTCTGCAGGTTCGTCGTTTCAATGCCGTCGATGATGTAGCGGTTCTCGCCGGCGCTGGCGCCGTCAATCGATAGTCCGCCGAGCTTCGACTCGCTATTGGCGCCGGGCGCCTGCGTGACGAGCGACGTGAAGTCGCGACCCTTCGGCAGCAGATCGATCTGCTCGCGCGCGATGTTTGTTTGCCGGGCGCTCTGCCTGACGTCCACCAGCGGCGATTCGGCCGTGACCTGCACGGACTCCGTGACGCCCGAAAGACCCAGCGCGATGTCCACCTTCTTGATTTGACCGAGACCGACGGGGACGGACTCCTGCTTCTTGACGCTGAATCCCTGAAGTGTCGCGGTCAGGTCGTAGTTGCCTGGGGCGACGGACGGGAAGCGGTACGTGCCAGCGGTGTCGGTCGTAGTCGTCATCACCACGCCGGTCGAAGTTCGTGCTTCAATCGTCACGCCTGGAAGCACCGCGCCCGACGAATCCTTGACGACGCCTTCGATGGAGCCACGCTGTTCCTGAGCCGCGACCGGCCAGGCAAACAGCAGGACCGCCATCAGTGCGGCTAATGTACGTGCTCGCATTGCTGGTTCATCCTCCTAATAACAATAGAACGGTGGCAGTACATCCGGGGCTCCGGGGAGTCTTGGGGTGCACTGACAGGAATGTGGCCGGAACAGGGGTTCCGGTCGCCCCGGATAAAGCACGGTCCATGCCCGCGCCGGTAGGCCAAATCCGTCAATGGAATCAGGCGTTTAACGGCTCAGAACCTTCAACTCGTCACGGAAATCCGTTATTTTGAATCCAAAGGGATGGATCGCGGGACGAATGGGAACAGGCGTTTAGGGGCTCAGGGCTAATGGCTCAGGCCGGATCAGCGCTCAGGGCCCATTGATATAGTGAGAAGGTTATGGCTCGCGATGCGGTTGTGATTGTCGGGGCGGCGCGGACTCCCATCGGCCGCTACGGCGGTGCGTTCCGGAGCGTCCATCCGGCCGAACTGGGCGCCGTGGCGGCGCGCGCCGCGCTCGAGCGATCAGGTGTCGGCCCGGAGTTGGTAGACGAGGCGCTCGTCGGGCATGCGCGACAAGCAGGTTCGGGGCCGAATACGGCGCGTCAAGTGGTGCGTCGAGCCGGCCTTCCCGATTCGGTCCCCGCTCAGACGATTAACAAGGCCTGCGCCTCAGGCATGCAGTCGATTGCCTCCGGCGCCCAATCGATCCTCCTCGGCGAATCCGAAGTCGTCCTGGCCGGCGGGATAGAGTCGATGAGCCGCATGCCCTACCTCATCGACGCAGACGATGCGCGGTGGGGACATAAGATGGGGAACTTCACGCTGGTGGACGCGATGTATCGCGACGGCTTCACCTGTTCGCTCTGCGGCATGATCATGGGCGAGACGGCCGAAGTGCTGGC
>JANNHC010000391.1:0-12467 GCA_031404215.1 Acidobacteriota bacterium | reverse complement strand
TTCACGGCGTTGACGATGTGGGTCGCCGAGATGCCGTAGCGGTCGAGCAGCTCGTCCGGCTGGCCGCTGCGCGGAATCTCGCGCACCGCGATCCGGTGGACGGCGAACCCGGCCGGCGCGACGGCCTCGCTGACCGCGTCGCCGATCCCGCCCGCGGAGTAATGATCTTCCACCGTGATGAGCCTGCCGCCCGTCGCACGGCCCGCCTCCGTCATCGTCTTGGCGTCCACGGGCTGCACCGAGTACGCATCGATGACCCGGATCTCGATGCCCTCGGCCTTCAGCTGATCGTAGGCCTTGAGCGCTTCGAAGAGCGTCACGCCGGCGCCAATCACGGCCGCCTTGTCGTTGGCGCTCTGCCGGACGACTTTCGATCCGCCGATCGGAAACGTCTCCTCAGGACCGTAGATGACCGGCGTTTTCGGCCTCGATGTGCGCATGTATGCCATGCCCTTGTGCCTGGCCATCTCGACGACGAGCCGCTCGGTGCTCACCGCGTCGCAGGGATACAGGACCGCGCAGCCGTGCACGCTGCGCATCATCGACAGATCCTCGAGGGCCATCTGCGAAGGTCCGTCCTCGCCGATGGAGACCCCGGCGTGCGAGCCGGTGAACTTGACGTTCGCGAACGAGATGGCACCCATCCGCACGAAATCGGCGCTGCGCGTGAGGAAACACGCAAACGTCGAGGGGAATGGAATGGCGCCGCGTGCGGCCAGGCCCATCGCGGCCCCGACCATCACCTGCTCGGCGATGAAATGTTCGTAGAAGCGGCCCGTTGCGATCTTTTCGAACTTGTCGCTGAACGTCGAATTCTTGACGTCGGCATCGAGGGCGACGATGCGCGGGTCGGCCGCGCCAACCGCCGCGAGGGCGACACCCCACGCTTCGCGGGTGGCCACGACGTCACCCTTCTTGTAGGCGGGCGCGGGAATCTTCGCGTAATCGGGCGCCGTTTCGGGGCGGCTCGTCGAGCGGGGCGCCGGGATCTCGGGCTTTCCGCCGCCGCCGGCCATCTGCTGTTCCAGCTCGGCGATCGCCTTGTCGGTTTCGTCCCCCTTCTTCAGCGCCTTGCCGTGCCAGCCGTCCTTTCCCTCGATCGCGGAGAGTCCCTTGCCCTTCAGGGTGCGCGCGAGGATCATCGTCGGCCGGCCCTTGGTGGCGCGCGCCTCGGCAAACGCATTCAGCAGCGCCTGGACATCATGGCCATCCACGACGATCGTGTGCCACGCGAATGCCTTCCAGCGCGCCGCGATGTCGTCCATGTTGTGGCCGAACTGCGTGTGCTGGCTCTGGCCGAGCGCGTTGACGTCGATCACGGCGCACAGGTTGTCGAGCTTGTAATAGACGGCGACGTTGGCGGCCTCCCAGACCGAGCCCTCGGCCATCTCGCCGTCACCGAGGACGACATACGTGCGGTAGTCCGAGCCGATGCGCCGGGCGTTGAGCGCGGTGCCAATGGACGCGCAGATCCCCTGGCCCAGCGAACCGGTGGCGACATCGACAAACGACAGCCGCGGTGTCGGATGGCCCTCCAGATCGGAGTCGATGCGCCGCAGCTTCAACAGTTCCTCGCGCGGGAACAGACCGGCTTCCGCCCAGGCCGCATAGAGAATGGGCGCCGCGTGCCCCTTCGACAGGACGAATCGATCGTTGTCGGGATTCTGCGGATTCTTCGGGTCGTAGTGCATCTCGCCAAAAAAGAGCACCGACACGATTTCGGCCGCCGAGAGGCACGTCGTCGGGTGTCCGCTGCCGGCCTCGCTCGTGGAGCGGACCGAGTCAATGCGCAGTTGTGTCGCGAGATTCTTGAGGGTGGAAAGAGATGTCGTCATGGGAGCGCGTCCGAAACAGGTGGCTACGGGGCCGGCCGCCAGCCTTCGGCGGCGGCCAAGAGTGGCAGTGTATCACCTGGCCCCGGCCGCCCGCATCGCCAGCACGTAATGGGCGGCCAGCGGACCCTGGTCGGCCGCACGCGGCGCCATGGACGCCACCGTACGATCGGCGATCAGCAGGAAGTCGTTGTCACCCGATGCGGCCGCGAGACGGCGCAGTGTCCGCGAGGCGTCGCAGTTGGTCACGAACGGCTTGAGGCGGCGTTTCATCAGCCCGATCGGCGGTTCCGAGTCGTCTTGCGCGCGATCGAAAAATCCGCCGCGTTCCTCGTCCCACATGGCGCGAATCGCGTAGTGGCCGAGCTCTTCCGCCATCATTTCGTACACGACGTTCTCGGTCGAATCGAAGACATCGAGGCAAGCCGTCGCCATGGCGAATTGATCGGCCAGCAGGCCGCGAACGCGGGCCTGCCCGTCGAGATGATGCGCGACCCCGGCGCCCGGCTTGTAGCAGGTCAGCAGGATCCGCTCGAGCGACTTCACCGCGAACTCACGCAGGCCCTCGTCGTTGAACACGCGCGCGGCGTGAAGGGCCGCCGACACCATCGCGGCATTCGAATCCGTATGGAATGAGCGCGTGACCGGAGGGGGCGTCATCCCGCGCCGGGTCTCGAGCGAGACAACCGTGTAGTACTCCTCGTCGGCCTGCTGCGATCCGTGCCAGCCGCCATCGACCGGATCGGCAAGCCATGTCTGGATGTAGCGCAGCGTATCGGCGGCCCGATCGGTGAACCGCGCGACCTGCAGCGCCGCGCCAGCGTCGAGATAGATCCGCGTCAACGCGGCATTGACGTCGAGGAGCTTCTCGAAGTGCGGCGCCTGCCAGTCCCGGGTCGTGGCATACCGGAAGAAGCCGCCGTCCACCTCGTCGAAGAGCGCGCTCCAGCCCATGGCGTCCAGCGTGGCGACGAGGAGGGTCTCGGACGCCGGATCCTGCGTCTCGACGAACAGGGCCAGCGCGAGCTGCAAGGGAGCCGTGTGGGGGAACTTGGCCTCGATGCCAAAGCCCCCGAACGTCTCGTCGAAGGAAGCAAAGACGCGTGAGGTCAGGTCGTCGAGGTCGAGCGCGTCGCCCGGGCTCTCGAACGTCTCTTCAAGGACATCGTTTGGCGGGGCGTCTACGCGGGAAGCAAAAGCGTCGGCCACCTGGGCGAGCACGCCTGGCATGCGCTCGAGGGGCACGAACGTGCCGCCGGCGAGGATGTCGCCGTCCGGCGTCAGGAACGCCGTCGTGGGCCACCCGCCCAGGTTGTAGCGCTCGCTGATGTCAGGCCTGTCGTCGGCATCGACGCGAATCGGCACGAACCGCTCGTTGATGAATGTGGCAATCATGGGGTCCCCGTAGCTCGTGCGGTCCATCTCGTGGCACCAGTGGCACCACGTCGCCGAGATCGACAGCAGGACGGGCTTCCTGTCGGTGCGTGCGCGCGCAAAGGCCGCGCGGCTCCACGGCTGCCAGGCCACGCCGTTCGAGAGGATCCTGAAAGGAGGCATCGGAAGGTGGTGATTATAATGAGAGGATGCTCGCACTGCGGTACGCCAGCGTGCTCGCGCTGACTCTTTGGGTCGGCGGGCTCCTCGTTCTGGGCGCGATCGCGGCGCCGTCCACCTTCGAGGTCCTCGCGGCGCTGCCTGACGTGGCGGACGACCGCGTCATCGCCGGGGCCATCTTCGGCGAGACACTTCGCCGGTTTCACCTCGTGAGCTATGCCTGCGGCGTCCTCCTGCTCGGGACGTTGCTCCTGCGACGCGTGCTCGGCCCGCGGCCGATGCTGTTTGCCGCGCGGCTGGCAATCGCGTTCGCCATGCTCATGTCCAGTGCGTACTCGGGACTGATCCTGTCTGCGAGGATTGCGGCCGCGCAGGCGGAGATGGGCGTCGCGCCGTCGAGCCTTCCTGAAGGCGATCCGCGCCGCGCCACGTTCGGCCGGCTGCATGCGATGTCCACCGGACTGCAACTGGTGCCGATTCTCGGTGGACTCCTGCTGCTGTTCCGCGAGCTGAAGGACTAAAGGACCCGGCAACACCCCGTAGAACCTGCGTATGAGCCACACAATCACGTTGATTCCAGGCGATGGTATCGGGCCCGAGGTGACCGAGGCGGTCCTCCGCATCTTCAAGGTCGCGAGTGTTGACATCGAGTGGGAACGCCACGATGCCGGGATCACGGCATTCAAGCGCTCGAGCCAGTCGCTTCCCGACGCACTCCTCGATTCGATCCGCCGCAACAAGGTCGCGCTCAAGGGCCCCGTCACGACGCCGATTGCCGAGGGCTTTGCGAGCGTGAACGTCGGATTGCGGAAGGCGCTCGACCTCTACGCGAATCTTCGGCCCGTGCGGAATCTCCCCGGAGTGGCGAGCCGCTTCTCCGGCGTGGATCTGGTGATCGTGCGGGAGAACACCGAGGACCTGTATGCCGGGCTCGAGCACCAGATCGTGCCGGGAGTGGTCGAAAGCCTGAAAATCATCACGGAGAAGGCATCGACGCGCATCGCCGAGTTCGCCTTTGGCTTCGCGCGCGCCAACGGGCGTAAGCGCGTCACGGCGATTCACAAGGCCAACATCATGAAGCTCAGCGATGGGCTGTTCCTCGACAGCACGAGGAAGGTCTCGCGCGAGTACACGGACGTGACGTACGACGAGCGGATTGTTGACGCGGCCTGCATGCACCTGGTCATGCGGCCGGAAACGTTCGACGTGCTGCTGCTTCCCAACCTGTATGGCGACATCGTCTCGGATCTGTGCGCGGGGCTTGTCGGGGGGCTCGGGGTCGTGCCCGGAGCGAATCATGGACTGGACACGGCGGTATTCGAAGCCGTGCACGGCAGCGCGCCGGACATCGCCGACAGGAACCTGGCGAACCCCACCGCGCTGCTGCTGTCGGGGCTGATGATGCTCGACCACATCGGCGAGCGTCAGCGGGCTGCGCGCATCCGCGGCGCGCTCGATCGGGTGCTGTCCGCCGGAGTCGTCCGCACGCTCGATCTGGGCGGCACCGCGTCAACGACGGAATTCACCGACGCGATATGCCGGGAAGTGGAGCAATAGGGGACGTCGCAACACCCCTGCCACTCGAACTGCCGCTCAAAACCAACACCCGACCTAAAACCGACACCAGTCAATCATGTCTGATATAGTCCGACCGTGATGCTCGATGACATCACCCAGGCAGTCCTCGCGCGGGACGACGTGGCGCGATACCTGCGTGGCGGCCATGGGCAAACGGAGCTCGAGGCGCGCGAACGCATTCACGCGTACCTCGATGAGCTGCGAACGACGCAGCGCTACCCGATTTACCGGGCGCTCAAGCACCCTCTCTACCCCATCCTGCGAAAGATCGAGCTGATCGACGAACACGTCGACATCGCTCAACAGGCCACCAGCGCCGGACGGGTCATCTACGTCTCGAACCACAAGTCTCACCTCGATTACCTCTTGGAACCGCTCATCCTTGACGACAAGGGTATCCGGCCGCCGATCATCGCGGCCGGCATCAACCTGTTCGGCGGACCGCTCGGCCTGATTCATCGGCATGTGACCGGCGCGATTCCGATCCGCAGGAACACGAAGGATCCGGCGTACCTCGTCACGTTGAAGGCCTACGTGTCCGAGCTGCTGCAGCGCCACGATTTGCTCTTCTACATCGAAGGCGGCCGCAGCTACTCCGGCGAGTTGAAGACGCCCAAGACCGGGTTGCTGCACGCCACGATGCAGGCCGGCGCGCGGGCGGTGGTGATCCCGATGGCGGTCGCGTACGACGTGGTCCTCGAAGATCACATCCTCGCCCACCAGGCGGCGAAACGGCGCCAGCGCGCGTTCGCGCGCGAGGTCGCCGAAATGGTGCGGTACGCGGTCGGGTATCAGTCGCGGGCCTTCGTCACGTTCGGCGCCCCGATCAGCCTCGACGGCTGCGACCCGGACTCGCGACGCGAGATCATGGCCCTCGCGCATCACATCCGCGAGACGATCGGCCGCCTCCACAAGGTGCTGCCGACGGCCGTACTGGCGGCCGCGTTGAAACCCGCCATCACGCGACGGGAGCTCGAAGCGCGCGCCGAAGCCATCATCGAAACCGTTCGAGCCGCAGGGGGCAACATGGGCGTCACGTCGGGACGCCAGGCGCTCGAGGAGGGGGCCGGGCCGCTCGCGGCCCGCAACATCATCCACGTCGAGCGGGGCGGACGGTTCCGCGTGCGCGAGCGCACCGTGCTTCGCTACTATGCGCGCACCATTCAGCACCTCCTCACGGGTTCCAAGCGGGTACCAAGAACGCACTAATGATCGGTCACGTTTCCAAGGCCTTCTTTCACACCCTCGCCGGCAGTCACTCCCTCAAGCATCTGGCGTCGCGGTACGGCATGCGGCGTTCGAACAGCTTCGCGCGCCGGTTCATCGCGGGCGAAACCGTTGACGAAGCGATCGCCGCCGCGCGCGCGATCGAATCGAGCGGCCGCACGGAAACGCTGGACCTGCTTGGCGAAAGCGTCAGCACGATGGCCGAGGCGGACGCGGCGACCCGCGCCTATCTTGCGGTCATCGACCGCATTGTGTCGGCGGGGATCGGCCGCAATATCTCGCTGAAGCTCACGCAGCTGGGTCTCACAATCGACCGGGCCACGTGCGTGGACAATCTCCGTCGCATTCTCGATCACGCCGGCGCGCACGATTTTTTCGTGCGCGTTGACATGGAGAACTCGCCGTTCACGCAGGTGACGATCGAAGTCTTCGAGACGATGTGGCAGCAGGAGTATCGCAATGCGGGCATCGTGCTGCAGTCCTGCATGCGGCGGAGTGCGGCGGACGCCACGCGCATGAATGAGCTCGGCGCGCGCGTGCGGCTGGTGAAGGGCGCGTACAAGGAACCCGGGAACGTGGCGTATCAGCGCAAGACCGAAGTCGACGCGGCGTTCGTCGAGATTATGCACGTGCTGCTGGCGGGGGGGACCTATCCGGCCATTGCGACCCACGATCCCGACATGATCGCGGCCACGCGAAAGTTCGCGGCGGCTCGTGGCATCACGTCCGACCGCTACGAATTTCAAATGTTGTACGGCGTGCGGCGGGACCTGCAGGCGCAGTTGCGAGATGCCGGCTACCGCGTTCGAGTGTACGTTCCGTTCGGGCGCGAATGGTTTCCCTACTTCATGCGACGGCTCGGCGAGCGCCCGGCGAACATCGGATTTGTAATCCGCGGGATATTGCGGGAAAAGCGCACGTAGGTCACCCCTCGGGAAAGTACGTAAGACGGCGGGTCAGTGTGTATGTAACCGCTACCTTCCAGCCGTCCCCTGTGCTTCAACCCTTCCACACCACCGCCCGAACCGACCGGTCCGTTTCACCTCTTCTGACGTTAAGTCCATGGCTCAGCAGGTGATAGCCCATCCATGCCTTCCGTGGCATAGCTCTTGATATTCCTGGGGCCAGTCGGACAGGAACGGCCGGGTGGCCGGCGGCGTCATAGCAAGTAGTTAGAGGAGAAGGGTACAAGGGAGATCGTCATGGTGACCAACTATCCCCAGCAGCTCACGGCGACCGCAGACGCCACGCAGCAGACCACAGCCAGCGTCGTGGCCCGCGCGGTCGACCGCCTCGGACAGCTGTTCTGCGGGCTTCGAGGCCACGACTCGGTCCTGCACTTCGAAGGCAAACGCGTGAACATGCGGTGCACGTCGTGCGGACACGATACCCCCGGATGGGAGATCAGCGGACGCGGACCGCGCAGGCGTTACGACGGCGACGCCCGCCGCCACCTGCTCGGGCCGCAGCGCCTCGTGCTGCGCAAGCCAGCGGCCTGAGCACGCTCCTGATCGGTTATCGAGCGGGGCGGGGGCCTTGAGACCCCGCCCCGCATTGCCCCGGAACAGTCACAGCCAGTCGCGCGCCAGCGATGCCAGCGCATCGCGGCAGGCGATCACATCCGCGACATGCACATATTCTTCGACGCTATGCAGGCCGGCCCCACCCGGGCCGAACAGCACGGCCGGAATCCCCGCGTCACCGAGAATCGCCGCGTCTGTCCAGAAGCTCAGTCCCACCATTCGTGCCGTGATTCCCGCGGAGGCCGCCGCGACTGCGAGCGCCTGCGGCAATTCGTGCCCGGGTGGCAGCTCGTACGGCGGCCGGGAGAACAGAATGTTCATCGACGCGTCGAACCCGGAATCCTCCCGACGCAGGTCGTCGAGCAGCGTCCCGATCTCGCTCGCAAACTGATCGACGCTCTCCCCCGGCACCGTGCGCCGCTCGATCTGCAGGCGGCACCAATCAGGATAGCTGCTGAGTTCCCGCCCTCCCTCGACAATCGACGCGTGCAGTGAACCGGGGCCGATCAACGGATGCGGAGGCCGCGACTGCAGTTCCCGATCGAGACGCTCGAGGCGGGCGAGCACACGGCCCATCCGCATGATGGCGTCCCGGCCGTCCTTCGGCCGGCTGCCGTGCGCCGCGCGTCCGCGCGTCTCGATGGCCGCCCATGCAAACCCCTTGTGCCCGACACCGATCTGAAGGTCGGTCGGTTCGGTCACAATGGCGGCGTCCGCCTTCCACTGCTGTACCAGCGCGTCGGCGCCGACGCTCGCGTACTCTTCGTCGACGACCGCCGCAACAATGAGGCGGCCCTTGCGGAAGCCTCGCGCGCTGGCGATCCTCGCCGCGTCGATCATCGCCGCGACGCCTCCCTTCATGTCCTGCGAGCCCCGCCCGTACACCCGTCCGCCGCGCTCGATCGGGTCGAACGGGGCGTCCATGCCGGCGACGCCGACCGTATCGGTGTGTCCACAGAGCATCAGCGTTCGACCGCGCTCGGCGCCCTCGAGCACGCCGATGACATTCGGCCGCCCCGGCGCCGCGTCCTGCACCTGCACGTCGAGCCCCATCCGCCGCAGGTGTGCCGCGATCGCATTCGCCATGCCGGCCTCCCCCGCGGCGCCGGCAACAAGGGATGGGTTGACCGAATCAATCGCGACGAGTTCGCGCAGCAGGGTAATGACGGGATCGCGCATGGATTGAAACGTCGCGCGCCACGGTGCTCCTGATGACGGGCGCTCGGTGGCGACTGTATCATGCGCGAATGGATCTTTCGGGACGGGTGGCCGTCGTGACGGGGGCTTCGTCCGGCATCGGACTGGCGATCGCGCAGCATCTCGCGCGCGAGGGCGTGGCCGTGGTAGTGGGCGCCCGCCGTGCCGATCGCCTGGGCGACGCGGTCCGTGGCATCCGCGCGGCCGGCGGACGCGCCGACTCCGTGGTGATGGACGTCACGTCCGAGGCCGACGTGCAACGACTCGTGCGGCACGCCTGCGATACGTTCGGTCGATTCGACATCATGGTCTGCAACGCCGGGTTCGGTTTTTACGGGAGCGTCGAGGAGACACCGGGCCCGACGATGCAACGGATGATGGACGTGAACTTCATGGGCACCTTCTACGGCGCGCGCGCGGCGCTGCCGGTGTTCCGGGCGCAGTCGGGCGGCCACTTGATCATCATCTCGTCGATCGTCGGCCAGCGCGGCATCGCGCAGATGAGCGGTTACAGCGCGACCAAGGCGGCGCAGGTCGCATTCGCGGAATCGCTGCGCGCCGAGTTCAGCGGCACGCGGATCGCCGTCAGCGTCGTGTTCCCCGTGTCGACCGACACGGAGTTTCGTTCCGCGATGGAGCGTGACTACGGGCACTCCGTGTCGGGGCTCGGGCCGAAGCAGTCAATGGATGACGTCGCGCGGGCGGTCGTCCGATGCGTGCGGCGGCCGGGCGCCGTGGTGTATCCGCACGCCGCCGCGCGGGCGCTGGCTATTGTCAACGCGCTGGCGCCCGGGCTGACCGACCGGATCGTGCGCCGGTACGGGCGTCGCCGTGGGGGTCCGTGACAGCGGCCGCGCCATGAACGGATCAGACTCGAGCTTCGAGACGGCGGCCGCCCTCGCCCGGCGCGTCCGCGACGCCGGTGGCCGGGCGCTCATCGTCGGCGGCTGGGTACGCGACCGCGTGATGGGCCGGCCTTCGAAAGACCTCGACCTCGAAGTGTACGGCCTGGCCGCCGATCGCGTGAAGGCGCTCCTTGGCGACTTCGGCAGCGTCAACACGGTCGGCGAGAGTTTCACGGTGTACAAAGTCGCGAATGTCGATGTCGCGCTGCCGCGTCGCGAGTCCAGGACGGGACGCGGCCACCGCGCATTCGAGGTCATCGGCGATCCCCACCTCTCGTTCGTGGACGCCGCCAGGCGGAGGGACTTTACCGTCAACGCCGTCGCCTGGGATCCTCTGACCGGCGAATACATCGACCCGTTCGACGGTCGTGGTGATATCGCCGCACGCGTGCTGCGCGCCGTGGACGCGCGGACCTTTGGAGAAGACAGTCTGCGGGTGTTGCGGGCCCTGCAGTTCGCGGCGCGCTTCGAGTTCACGACGGATGAAGCCACCCGCGATCTCTGCCGGCGCATCGAGCTCGACGACCTGCCGGCTGAGCGAGTCTGGGGAGAGATCGAAAAGCTGTTGCTGCTTGCCGCGCGCCCCTCGATCGGGTTCGAGCTGGCCCTCGACCTCCTGGTGATCGACCGTCTCTTTCCGGAAATCAAGGCGCTCGCCGGCTGCGAACAGGAACCCGAGTGGCACCCAGAGGGAGACGTATGGGTTCACACGCTGCTGGTGATCGACCAGGCTCGCACCCGGATCGACGATCTCGATCGCGCGCGTCAGATCGTCGTCATGCTCGGCGCGGTGTGCCACGATCTGGGGAAGCCGCCGACCACGGCGTTCGTCGATGGCCGCATCCGATCGATCGATCACGAGCAGGCCGGCGTCGCGCCGGCGGCCGCGGTGCTCGACCGCCTCAACATCCACACGATTGACGGCTATGACGTCCGCCGGCAGATTCTGGGCATCGTCGCGCACCACCTGAAGCCGGGAATGTTCAGGCAATCGCCCACCCCCGTCTCGGATGGCGCGTTCCGCCGGCTGGCGCAGAAAGTGGACCTCGAGCTGCTTGCGCGCGTCGCGAAATCCGATTGCCTCGGCCGCGGCGGCGGGTTCGACTGCTCGGCGATGGACTGGTTTCTGGAGCGCGCGCGCGAGCTCGGCGTCCAGCACGCGCCTCCCGAGCCGCTCGTGAAGGGCCGGCACCTTCTCGCCCTCGGCCTCACACCGGGCCCACGTGTGGGCGCCGTCCTCAAGCTGATTTACGAAAGGCAGCTCGACGGATCGATCACGACCGTGGACGAGGGCATCGCGCTCGCGCGGCAGATCCTCGCCTGAGCCCGGTAGCCGTGCGGCGCGATTGCCGGTCGCCCGGAAGCCTGTGCCGCGTTCCTGATAACCTTGCTGGGTGTCTCGACGAATGCTGCGCATGTCTTCACGGTTGATTCGGCTCATGGCGCTGGGCGCCTTCGCAGCGGTGGTGGCGGGCACGAGCCGCGCCGCCAGCGCCCAGGACGTGCCAGCCGAACATCTCCCCATCGGACGCTATACGGCCGACGCGAGGGTGAACGTTCCGAAGTTCAAGCAGGATCCGTCGATTGCCACCGGCATAGGCGCGACCACGTTGAACCTGCCGACACGGGCGTTCGGCTTCGTGCTCGGCGCGCACTGGTATCCCGCAAGAATCGGCATCATGACGCTTGGCGTCGGCGGCGAAGTCGCGGGAGCGCGCCGTGGCCGGACGCTGAATACCGGCACGAAAGCGTTGCCCGTTGACGTCACCGTCAACAGCCGGTTCTCGGCAATTTCGCCGCAGCTATCGTTCAACTTTGGATCGCGAGACGGCTGGAGCTACATCAGCGGCGGCATCGGCTGGTCGAGATTTACCGTGGAACGCCAGGATCGGCCCTTGCCAGACGCCGAGGCCAGGTCGAAGACGATCAATTACGGTGGAGGCGCCCGGTGGTTCGCGAAAAAACGAGTCGCCGTGTCGATGGACCTGAGGTTCTACGCCGTCAACCCGCAGCTCGCCACCCCCACTCGTCCCGGGTTCCCGCGAATGACGTTGATGGCCTTCAGCGTCGGGGCCGCGATCCGCTGACGCTCACCGCACCGTCCCCGCTATTTCGCGAGGGGCGCCTTCCGCTTCAGTTCTTCGAACCAGTTGAGCACGACCTGGATTTGTGCCGACACGCCCGCCTGACCCTGCCCTGACGGAACAATACCGATAAACCGTTGACCGTTGGGCAGGATGTCAAAGGCTCTTGGGGCGCTCGGGCCAGAAAGTTGAAACGGTCTGGGGATCTCCACAGGACTACTGAATTCGAATCCTCGAGCCGTCGTGACGGCCACGACAAGAAGCCCGCCGAACGAGTAAAAGAGCTCCTTGCCGTCTGGTGACCACAGCGGATGAAGGCCCCGGCTCGAAATCCGGTATTTGGCGCCAGTGCTGGGAAACGGTTCGACGAAGATCCCGGTATTGGCGGTGGGATTGTCGATCGCTGTATTCGATGGGTAACCGGTATACGCCACCCAGCGAGTATCCGGAGAAAACACCGCATTGGGTGGAAAGAACGACCGCCCCTGACCGAAGGGCTCGGCCTTATTGTCGGGGACGGACAAAGCCCAGAGAGAAAAGCCCGAGCCCGTGGACGCGGAAAAAAGG
>JANNHC010000390.1:0-12936 GCA_031404215.1 Acidobacteriota bacterium | reverse complement strand
AACCAGCGCTCCACAAGATTCAGCCATGATGCGCTGGTCGGGGTGAAATGCAGGTGGTAGCGCGGATGCCGCAGCAGCCATCGATGGATGGCCGGCGTTTTGTGGGTGGCATAGTTGTCGAGAATCAGATGAATGTCGAGGTCCGGCGGGACGGCCGCATCGATGCGGTTCAGAAAATGCCGAAACTCCTGGGCGCGGTGCCGCGCATGGCAGGCCCCGATGACCGTCCCCGCTTTGACATCCAACGCCGCGAAGAGCGAGGTCGTGCCGTGCCGCACGTAGTCGTGCGTGCGGCGCGCCGGCAAACCCGGACGCATCGGCAACAGCGGCGCGGTGCGATCGAGTGCTTGAATCTGGCTCTTCTCGTCGACGCAGAGGACCAAGGCGCGATCCGGCGGATGCAAATACAACCCGACGATGTCGCGCACCTTGTCGATGAACAACGGATCCTTCGAGAGCTTGAAGGTCTCGGTTCGGTGCGGTTGCAGCGCAAAGGCTTTCCAGATGCGCGCCACCGCCGACTGACTGAGGCCCTCATGCTTCGCCAAGTCGCGCGTGCTCCACTGGGTCGCATCGCGGGGTGTCGACTCGAGCGTCGTGGCGATCGCGCGTTCAATCTGTGCGTCGGTAATCTTGCGCGGCGCCCCCGGGCGTGGCTCATCGAGCAACCCGGCTATCCGGTTCGTCACGAACCGTTTGCGCCACTTGCCCACGGTCTGAATCGTCACGTCCAGATCGGCCGCGACGGCGGTATGCGTGGCCCCGGTCGCGCACCGCAACACGATTCGCGCGCGCAGGGCCAGGCCCTGCGCCGTCGTGGGCCGACGGGCATATTGCTCGAGCGTGGTGCGTTCAGACGGGCTCAGGACGAACTTCGCAACAGGGCGGCCGCGTCGCATGTGGTGTCCTCCAGTTTGTACACCACGTACGAATTCGACCGCATTCTTGTTCCACGTTTTTATGACTCACAACACTAGTGTGACGCTGCTGATATCCGCGGGTTGGGTACCGCCCAGACGGTGGTGCGTCGCGGAGCTGCCTCGCCCTAGGCACGGACGTATCGCGCGTACGCCGAAGGGACCAGGCCGAGGCACGCCATCAGCTCGCGCGGATGCGTGACCGTCGAATGTCGCCGACTTCGGCGACGAGGCCCACCGCCGTGACAAACGAGACACCGCGCAGCGCCTGCAGCGCCTCCACCATCGGCGCCCAGCGCCAGGCGGGCGTGAGCTGCCGGAGCTGGTCGGTGAGCCGCTCGACCTTGCGTTCGGTTTCGCCGATCGTGTCGCGGTACTCCTGCAGGGCGATGTGCTGCGGAGGGAGAGGGGAACTGAGATCGGCGAGCCAGCGCGATAGGGGCGCGTCCATCCGGCGCGTCCCGGATAGCGTCGACCCAGGCGGAGCAGGAAGGCCTTTAACGATGCTGGGCTTGCGTGGAGGGGCCGACCGCGTCTTCCCGCGCGCGCACGAAACCACGCAGGGATTCATCCGCGGGCTCGGCGAGCGAGACGTCGATCGCTTCCTTGTGGACATCCATCCCCACGAACATGCTACGTTTCCCTCATCGGTTACGTCGCGGGCGGCAATCTGTACTTCTTTGGAGGAGCGGTGTTGTGGGGGGCGCTGTTCCTGTATCGAGGTCTGCGTTAACGCCGAATCCGAGATGAGCTTCTGAGGCACACCACTGGGACCAATGCCTCTCATTCGCAGTGGATGTTTTGACGTCTAACACGCGTTGCACCAGAGAGCCGTCCAGAGGCGAACTCACTATGAAGAACATGCGTGCACTATGCGCCATGGCGGCGGCTTCGCTGGCAATTGTTGCGCTGACACAAGTGCCGCGGGCTCAGGTGGGATCTCGCAGCTTTGAACGCACTGTGCCCCTGGAAGATCCCGCCGACAACTCGGCAAGCGTGAGCGTCGGCGACCTGAATGGTGACGCGTGGCCAGACATTGTATTTGGTAATGGACACCATACGCCCCTGCACAATCGCGTCTGGATCAGTGACGGAAAGGGACACTTCACGGCTGGAAATCTGGGAGACACTCCTGACCGGACGTTTTCTGCCTCGCTTGCGGACATCGACGAGGACGGTGATCTAGACGTGGTTGTCAGCAACGACATGCCCGATCGTAAACTCATCTACAAGAATGACGGTAAGGCGAAGTTCACTCTGGCCGGATCGTGGGGAGAGCCAAGCTGGCCCACCCGCCACGTGACGGTAGCCGACCTAAATAGCGATGGATATCCCGACATCATCGCTGCGAACGCTGGGGCTAGCCTGCCGCTCCCAATCCCTTATCCCAGCTTCATGTGCCTAAATGACCGCACGGGATCCTTTCCCTCATGCCGGCCCCTGCCGTCGGAATCCGCAGTGCGAATCTTAGCGGCTGATTTCGACGGAAACGACACAATCGATCTTTTTGTGCCCCACCGCGACGGAGGTCGTAATTTCATCTTGTGGAACAACGGTACGGGTTTCGTCGGACCTACTTCTTTTCGGCTTCGAACTGCTATCGGTTCGGAACAATCAGTTATCCGTGTTTCCGCCGTCGGCGACTTCAATGGTGACGGCCGTCCCGATCTCGTCGTTTGTGATGACGAGAGCAAAACCATATCCGTGTTTCTCAACGCTGGTGGTCGAATGTTTCACGAACCGTTCTCTCTGACCAGTCAACGTCCAGTCGCCTTTGCCGTTGCTGTTGCTGATCTGAATCACGACGGCACGCCGGACATCGTCGTGGGGTGCTCACAAACGCCTGGCTCCGTGTACTTCAACCTCGGCGATGGCCGAAGGTTTACGGAGGTCCGGTGGAACGACGGCAAGGGCCTTGTGGACGAGATCGCATTCGGAGACATGGACAAAGATGGTTGGCTGGACATCATTGCCGCGCGCAGTGGGGCGCCCAACGGAATTTGGTTCAATTCGAGCCCCGTTCGGCCCGCTGAATGAACGGGCCCGGTGAACCCGCGTGTTCCGGCCCTGGCGGGCTGCACGGTCCAAACCGGGACATGGGTAACACATTAAACCTGGAACATGGGTGACACCGTTACGCTGGCAGACCACCGGAGGGTTGGTCTATGCCATGGCTGGAGACGGCACCCGTGGAGAAACGCGAACGCTTCATTGATGATCACGACTCGGCCTCCGCGCGAGATCGGCCGCGTTACGGCCGCCGCGCGAACAGGAAATAGATCGGCACCCCGGCGATCATGACCGCCACGCCGGCGATCGCCGTGGTGCCGTTGCGGACCATCTCGTTGACGACCATGGCGGCGCAGGCGGCGACAAATATCGCGGGCGCCCACGGATAGCCCCACGCACGGAACGGGCGCGCTGCGCCCGGGTCACGCCGGCGCAGCACGAACACGCACGACACCGCCACCGCGGAAAACAGCACCACGGCGAAACCGGTATAGCTCACGAGCTGCGAGAGCGTTCCGCACGAGACCAGGACGGCGCTCCAGAGCCCCTGCGCGATGATGGCAGCTGCGGGCGTGCGGAACGTTGGATGCACGCGCGCCGCGGCCGGCAGAAACAGGCCATCCTTGGCCATCGCGTAATAGACGCGCGGCCCCGCAAGTGTCATCGCGCTGATGCTCGCGCTCAGGCTGACGATGGTGAAGATCGCCATCGCATCGGCGGCCCCCGCGCCGAACAGCCGCTCCCCCACCACGTCGAGCAGGCCGCCACCAGGCAACGCCGCGAGTTCGGGCACCGGCAGCACGTAGAGATACAACGCGTTCAGCGCCACGTAGATGACGATCACCGCGACCGTGCCGAGGCCAAGCGCCAGCGGCACGTTGCGCCCCGGATCGCGCACCTCCTCCGCCACGTAGGTGGCCGCGTTCCATCCCGAGTACGTGAACATGATCGGCACGAGCGCCAGCAACATCCCCGACACCGGAACGGCCGTGCCGGTCGTGATTGCGTCCGGGCTTCCAGTGCCAAGCGTGAACCCGAGCGCGATGATGGTGACGAGTGCGCTCACCTTCAGACCCGCGAGCACGTTCTGGACGATGCGTCCAGGACCCAGTCCGCGAATGTGCACGAGCGAGAGGAGGGCAATGGTGGCGAGCGCCACGATGGATTTGGGAGACACGACAAGCGGCAGAATCGGCAGGGGCACCGTGAAGATCGGCGTCGCATTCGCGGCGGCGGGCACAAAACGCCCGAGATAATCGGCCAGCGCCACGGCGCTTGCCGCGATGGCGCCCGAAAATCCCGCGACGAACGATGTCCATCCCGTCAGGAACGCGGCGAGCGGACCGTACGCCTCCCGCAGGTAGACGTACTCGCCGCCGGCGCGCGGCCGGAGCGCGGACAGCTCGGCGTACGCCATCGCGCCGGCAAACGCGAGCGCCCCGCCGGCAAACCACACCCACAGAATCGCCGCGCCGTGCGGCACCATCTGCGCCACGATGACGGGAACGAAGAAAATGCCGCCGCCGATGACATTCGATACGACGATGGCCGCCGCATCGAACGGACCGAGCCGCCGGTCGAGGCCGGCCTGCTCAGAGGAGGCGGGTGTCATGGAGGGAGCGGACAGGTCGCCCGGCACGAAGCGTTACTGCGTGAGGAGCTGGCGCGCAATTTTCACGCGCTGCAGCTCCACCCACTGTGACGAGCTCTGTTTCGCGAAGATTTGCACTTCCATGTCGCGGAATTCGCTGTGCTTCAGCATCGCGACCCGCGTCTGGGGAGGATCGGCCGTGTAGCCCCACGTGGACCGGACGGTGGTCAACGCCGTCTCGGATCCCTCGAACGGCACGCCCTGGACAAACGCATCGTCTTTGCGATCCTGGCTGCCAGCGAACATGAAGGTAAGGTTCAGGGAAAGGGAGGAGATCCCGAGGTCGGCGCTCTTCTTCAGTTTGAACGAGACGCTCGGGACGAGCTTGTTCTTGCCGTCCTGGATGCCGGCATCGAACCACCCGGAAGAGATATCGGTGACCTGGATGGCCTGCTTCAGGTCCACCGCCGGCCGGCAGCCGGCGGCCAGCAACCCCATCACGCAAACCGCACAGGCCGAGACGAAAGAGCGTCCAGACATAGAGGGATTCTAGCTTAGTGAGTCGGCCCGCGACTAGTGGCCCGTCTCGTCTGACCGACTACTAGAACTGCCGCATCTCGACTTTCTGCCGCGCCTGGTCCTTCGTAATCCGTCCGGCCAGGTAGTCGGCGAGGTCGCTGCCCTTGACGCGGAGCACCACCGTTGTGAGCTGGTAGATTTCGTTCGGCAGCAGTCCGCCTTCGCTGCCGCGGGCGGCGACGGAGAGCCACTCGTCGGGTTTCAATTCCAGGTTCTTGCTGTGATCGAGCATCGCGTCCGCGAGCGCCAGCTTGACCGCGTCGCGATACTTCTGACCCGGATCCTCCGCCGTGATCGTCCGCAGCGTGTCTTTTGCGGACGGCGGCGCATCGAGCTTGTTGGTGACCTGCTGATCGAGGCGGCGCTGTACGTCGCGCTCGATGGCGTCCACCATCAAACCAACCGTCATGTCGACCGCCGGTATCTCGACGTAGAAGAAAACGCCAAAGCCATCCAGGCTGAAGCCTTTGGCGCTTGCCGACCCGGTGTAGAGCATCGCGCTCGGCGTGCCGGACTGCACCTCTTTCGCGACCTTCCTGGCGGCGTCCCGGACCGCGCCGGTGAGCGTGCCTTCGAGGATGCCCATGCCGTCCTGCCGGCGCTGCTCTTCAGCGGTTGGCCGGACCGACGTTTGCGCCCTCGCGGGCGCCGGCGCGACCATGCTCATCATTACCACAGCGAGAACGACCCCTGTTTTCACGATCTCACCTCACCCACTACTTCTGTTGATATGACGTCGCGCGATACATGCGCTGAATCAAGTCGCGGTACTGCTTCACTTCGGCGCCGCTCGTGTTCTGCAGGCGCGCCATGCCCTGGTCGATGGCGGCAAGATCGACTCGCCGCTGCGCATCGAAGTCGCGAGTGATTTCGGCAACCCGGGCCGCCACCGCACGCTGCTGGCGTGTTTCACTCTGGCTGAGCATTTCACGCACGCGTTGCAGCACTTGGGCGTCGGACAACCCGGAGGCTGCCGCGGCCGGCACCACGGACCCGGCGTTCCGGGACATCGCGCGTTCAAGGTCGCGAAGCCTGCGATCGAGATGATCCGCCTGCGCCTTCCAGTCAACAGGCGTGGCGTTCGGCTCGCCGCCGCGCGGCGCCGACGCCGTCGGATCTGCCGCGCGCTGCCATCCTGTTCGGACGACGAGTCCGTCGTGGCCGTAGCGCACCTCCACATTGGCGATCGCGGTGGCGAGCGCCATCACCAGGACGGCGGCGGCCGCAAGGCCCCACGCGGGAGCGATCCGGAACCGTGGCGCCGGCGGCGGCGCCGCGGCGCGCCTCGCTACATGAAAGTCGAGGTCCGGTACCGGCGGCGTCCACAACGCGATCTGTCCCCGCGTCATCCGGAGGGCCGCGAGCTCATCGCGGCACTCGGCGCAGGTCCCCAGATGAACCTCGAAGGTCCGCTTCTCGGAGGGGTCGAGCTCGCCGTAGAGAAAGCCGACGAGCAGTTCCTTGCTATCGCACATATGTGTATCGTCCTGCCGGGTCAGGCGCCCGGTCATTTTCCAAACGTGCTTTCGACACCGGCTTCGCGCAATTGCCTGCGCAGCACGGTCAGTCCTTGGTACAACCGCGTTTTCACAGTACTCAACGGACAATCCAGCAGATCCGCAATCTCCCGGAACGTGAGGCCGTGGTACTCCTTGAGAATGATGGCCGTCCGCTGCTCTTCGGGGAGGTGCGACATGGCCTTTGCGACCGCACGGCCCAGCTCGTGCCGCGAGACGAGATCCTCGATCGATTCGGAGGGGTTCGTTTCTCCCGCCAGCTCGATAATGTCGATCCCTTCAGGCGCCTGAGCCACCGGGGTGCGGCGCTCACGCCGCATCCAGTCACGGCACAGGTTGAGGGCAATCCGATAGAGCCACGAGGAGAACTTCGCCTGGCCCTTGAACCCCTTCAGCGCCCGGAACGCCCGCAGGAACGTTTCCTGGGCGACGTCGCGTGCGTCCTCTTCCCGGCCGATGACCCGGTACGCCAGGGCATAGATCGGCCGCTCCCAGCGCAGGACGAGCTGGTTGAAGCTATCGAGATCGCCTCCCCTTGAGCGGGCGACCAGCTCTTCGTCTGTAGACGGCATGCCGTGGTGAATCCGGTCGGACCGTGCTGTCTTCCGCCGTTCAAGGGTTTAGACGCCGAACGGACGGGAGCAGTCGGAGGGTCATTTTACCTTTTCGGCTCAAGCTCTTAGAATGCCCCCGACCCGCCCATCATGGCCTTCCAGGCAACCTTTTCGCTCCACCGCCGAATCCAGGAGCTGCTGCTCGGGTTTTCACGCGGCATTTCCGCCACGCTGAGCGTGTCGGGAGCCCTCGAAGCGCTGTCGGTCGAGGTGAATGCCTTGTTCGGCACCGCGCGCGTGTCCATCTGGGTTCATGACCGCCGCGCCCGCGAGCTGGTCCTGGCAGCCTCGTCCGACCGCGCCCATCCAGCCGCGGACACACGCGTGCAGACCGAGTCCGACACCCTCGCGGCCCGAGGCCTCCGGTTGGATGCCCCGCAATTCGCGACGCAGGGACCCGAGGGCGTCCGGATGCTCGTCGCCCCGCTACGGGGCTGGCGCCGCGCGCTCGGGACGGTGGTAATCGAAGGGGAACCGGAAGGGCTTGACGACCAGCATTTTCTCGACGCCGTTCACGACCTGGGCCTCCAGCTGTCGTCCGCGCTCGAAAATGTCCAGCTGCTGGAGGAAGTGCTGCAGCAGCGCCGGCTGCTCGAGGACACGTTCAACTCGCTGATCGATCTGGTCGTGGTGACCGACAACGCCACGCGCGTCGTCCAGATGAACGACGCGTTCGGCGCGCGCGTCGGGAGCTCGCGGCACGCCGTGATCGACCGGCCGCTATCGGAGCTTGTCGGAGCGGAAATGGCGGCGTGGCTCGCCGAGCCGGATCCGTCGCAGCGGCCGGACGCAGGCACGAGCGGCCTCGCCCGGACGAAGCAGATCACCGACGAGCGTCTCGGCGGTACCTTTGCCGCGACCGTGACACCGCTCATCAATCGGGATGGGGAACCGGTCGGCCGCGTCCTCGTCGCGCGCGACATTACCTCGCAGATACAGCTCGAAACGGAACGCGAGGCGCTGCGCGGGCGGCTCGCGCAATCCGAGAAGCTCGCGTCGCTCGGCCAGTTCGTCGCCGGCATCGCGCACGAGATGAACAACCCTCTCCAGGGCGTCCTCGGACATCTCGAGCTGCTCATCCACAACTCGGACGAGGCGCGGCCTGTCCGGCCCACGCTTCGACGCATTTACCAGGAAGGTGACCGCGCCGCGAAAATCGTCCGCAATCTGCTGATCTTCACCGGCTCCCAGCGGATGTCGCGCCAGCGCCTGCGGCTGGATCGCGTCCTCGCCCGCGCACTCGCCAGCCGCGCCACGTCGCTGCGCCGAAACCGGATCGACGTCTCACGGCAGGCCGAGGACGTGCCGCGCGTGTCGGGGGATGCGCTCCTCCTGCAGCAGGCCATGCTGAACATCCTCATCAACGCGGAACACGCCATTGCATCGCGCGGCACGCCTGGGCGTATCACCACATCGGTGAGCGCGGTGGATGGGGGAGGGATCGTGCGGCTCACGATCCAGGACTCTGGGCCCGGGATCCCCGCCGACGTGCTGCCGCGCATCTTCGATCCGTTCTTTACGACGAAAGAGGTCGGACAGGGTACTGGACTCGGCCTGGCGATTACGTACGGGATCATCCAGGAACATGGCGGCACGATCCACGCGTCGAACCCTCCGGAAGGGGGCGCGCGGTTCACAATCGATTTTCCGGCAATGCAACCATGACAGGCCGAGCGGATGGCCATCAGGCCCGCGGAAAAGCCACCCGAGTCTCAGCAGTCTGATAGAGTACGTTGGCCGACAATGGACGAAAGCTTCCTGACGACCGAAGAGGTACTTGATTACCTGCAGGTCAACCTGCGCACGGTCTACCGCCTGATTAAGGCTGGGAAGATCCCCGCGGTGCGCGTCGGCCGGCAGTGGCGGTTCCGAAAGCGCGACATCGATGCGTGGCTCGAAAGCCAGCGCCCGCGCTCGACACGAGCCTCGAACGGCGCGGCGCCGCGCGTGGCCGCACCCGCGGCCGGACGCCCCCGCGTCCTGGTCGTCGACGATGAAGCAAGCATTCGAGACCTGCTGTCAAAGACGCTCGCGCTCGCGGAGTACGACGTGGATCTCGCCCCTGACGGCCGGACGGCGCTCGAACGGCTGCGCCTCATCCCGTACGATTTGCTCATCACCGATCTGAAAATGCCGGGGGTCGACGGGCTGGCAGTCATCCGTGAAGCGCGCCGGCTCAAGGCCGATATTCCGGTCATCATCATTACGGGCTTTTCCACCGAAGCCAGCGCGATCGAAGCGGTCAACCTCGGCGTGTCCGGCTACCTCACCAAACCATTCCGGGTTCCACGCGTGCTCGCCGCCGCCGCCAAGGCACTCGGCGAGTGATCGCCGCACCTCCGCGCTGACCGACCGCGGCTCCCCAACCGTGCGGGCGGCTGGACGGGGTGTCCGCCGTTGCACGTCTTTTCACGGTTCTTCCAGCTTTTTCCAACAACTTACGGGTTTTCTGCGGCCTGGCTCGCAAAAATACTTGACGAGCTGAAACCGCTGGGTTTACAGTAGAGTCGTTATTGTCATATAAAGTTCTTCTACTGTTCTTTAGTGACTGTCACTTGAGTCGTCACTTGCGACACTAGCGGGCGTAGCGAACCTAGACAGAAGTCCTTGCCGACAACGGAATGCTGGCGGGTAAAACAAGGGTAACGTGCCACTTCCGCGACGCGGAAGGTATTCACTGGAGCGGTAGTCATGATGAAGGCAGTGTGGAGCGGAGCGATAGCGGCGGCGGCGCTTCTCGTCGTATCGACCTCGGCGTTTGCCCAGGCGACCGCCAGCGGCACGGTCAACGTCAATGCCAACGTCGCGGCCAGGGCCAGCCTGGCGTTCAGCTCGAACGCGATCACGTTCGCTGACGCGGATCCCGTGGCCACGCCGGTCATGACGGCGACGGCCCTGACCATCGACGTCAGGGCGCGCACGTCCAACGCCGCCAACGTCACGCTGACCGTGCTGGCCAGCGGCGACCTGGTGTCGGGCTCCGACTCGATTGGCATCGCCAACCTGACATGGGCTGCCGGCGGCGCCGGATTCCAGGCCGGTACGAGCAACAGCACGACTGCCCAGACGGTCGGATCGTGGACGGGTTCGGGAAGCCCGAGCGGCACGCAGACCTACTCGCTGCCGAACAGCTGGGCCTATAACACCGGCAACTACGCGGTGTCGCTCGTCTATACCCTGACCGCCCCCTAGCCGATAAGACATCCGGGCCGCCGGTCCGCATTCACGATGGGGCGTTGCGTTCGCTACGCGTTTCTCACACTGCTTCTGCTCGCGGCCGGCCTCGTGCCGGCCGCGGCGCAGACCACCACAGCCACTCTGAACGCCAGCGTCAACGGTCTGGCGCGCCTGTCGATCTCCTCATTGACCATCAGTTTCCCGGACTCGGACCCCGACACGGTTCCAAGCGTTCCGGCGTCGCAGGGTCCGGTCACGATCACTGCGCGGGCGCGAACGTCGGTCAACGGCGCCGTCACGTTGACCGTGCAGGCGGCCGATCAATTGAGGTCAGGCCTCACCACCATCCCTGCATCGCAGATCACATGGACCGCGAGCGGGCCAGGTTTCGGCAACGGCACCCTCAGCGCAGCCACGGCACAGACGGTGGCCGTCTGGAATGGTTCGGGCGTCCGATCGGGCACACAAACGTTCTTCTTCAGGAACCTCTGGTCTTACCCGACGGGCACGTATTCGCTGACGATGACCTACACGCTGAGCGCCGCATGAAACGCCATATTCTCGCCGCCGCAGTCGTCGTGATGGTCATCCCTTCCGGGCTGGCCGCCCAGAGGCTCGACCTCGCGGTGTCGCCGGGCGTCATCACATTCCCGTCGAGCGACCCGGACGCGGTGCCCGTGATTTCCGCGGCCCCGGTGCAGGTCTCCTACCGCGTGCGCGAGAACACCGGCGCTCCCTGGTCGCTCACCGTACTGGCAGGGGGAGACCTGATTTCGGGCTCTTCCATGGTCGATATCTCCAATGTCACCTGGGTGGCGACCCCTGCGCCGCCGTTCCAGAACGGCACACTCAGCAAGACCGTCGCGCAGCGTGTTGCGTCGGGTGCCGGCAACGTTCCTAATCCAAATACGACGGGGTCGGTCACCTTCAGATTGGCAAATTCATGGACCTACAGCACGGGCACGTACACGCAGACCATCCTGTTCACGCTGAGCGCTCCGTGATCGCGGTGTTCGCGGCCCTCATGATCTGCCCGACTCCGGTTGCCGCACAGATCGCTGTGGAGGTCTCGCCGCTACGCGTCGAACTGGCGGCAGGGCCCGGCAGCACAAGCACGCAGAGCGTCACCCTGACCAACGCCGGCACAGCACCCGTCCGCGTGCGCGCCACCCTGACCGATTGGGACCTGTCGAGAGACGGCGCGCCGCAGTTCGAAGGCGCCGTGGAAGGTGGACCGTACTCTGCGACGGCCTGGGTTCGGATCGCGCCTCCGGAGCAGGTCATCGAACCCGGCAAGGACGCGACGGTCCGCTTCAGCCTGACGGTGCCGGCCTCGGTTGAACCGGGCGGCTATCGCACGGGCATCCTGTTCGAGTTCGGTGCTGCAACGGGCGACCCGGTGGGACGCGCGCGCGAAGTCATGTTCAAGAGCCGCATTGCGACCCTCATCTACGTGAACATCGGACAACCCGTGATCGCGGCGGAACTGATGGACCTGCGGGTGCGAACGGCCGGACCGCAACTGCAGGTCGTCGCCGCGCTCAAGAACACGAGCCGCCGGTCCGTCCGCACGAAAGGCTCGGTCGTCGTGTACGACCAGTCCGGCAAGGCCGTGCGGGAGGTCCCCGGTGCCCGACGTGCCGCTCCTCCCCGAGAGCGAGCGCGACGTGGCCATCGTCGTGGTCGACCCGGAGAAAAACCTCACGCTTGCCGCTGGCGAGTACCGCGTCGAAGTGCGAATCGACGTCGGCCTTTCTGCGGTTCTCGTCGGGGAGACGACGCTCAACGTTCCGCGCTAGCCATGCGCCTTCCCGCCCGGCTCGTGCTCGGAGTCGCCTCCGGCCTGCTCGCCTCGGGCGCGATTCAAGCCGGCGCGCAACAGGGATCCGTCCAGCTCTCCACCTCGGTTCAGGGGGTGACCGGCGATTCGCAAAGGCTCGCCGGGCAGAATCGTTTCGAACCCGACGTCGGCATCTCGTGGCTGCAACCCGGTTCGCGCTTCGGGATATTCCAGATCGAGCTGCGTGGCGCGCGGCGCGGCGACAGCCTGCACACCGGGCGCATTTACGGTTCCGTGCGGGATCTGAAGTACGGCGGCATCGTCTGGACGATCGAGGCGGGTGATGCTTACTTCGCACCGGCTCTCGGCGAATACCGCTTCACGAATCTCTTCACCCCCGCTGTTACTTTCAATGGAGCGACCGTCACGGGCCGCACGGAACAGAGCAGCGTCTTTGTGCTCGCGGGCAAAACGACGGCATGGAGGAATATCTTCGGAAACGATCCTCAAGCGCTCGGGCAGTCGCTGGCGGTGGCGCGCGTGACGCATCGCCCGACAGCGCGGCTCGAGGTCAGCGCGCGCGGCTCGCGTGTTCGCACGTCCTCGCTGCGGGAATTCAGTTACACGATCGACGCGAGCGATCAGATTGGGGCCGGGGCAAAGCTCGCGGTGACGTCGTCGTTCCAGCTGGTGGCCGATGGCAGCCTCGTCTCGTACCGGCGGAGCGGCGTCGCGATGCGCGAGCGCGACA
>JANNHC010000389.1:0-3004 GCA_031404215.1 Acidobacteriota bacterium | reverse complement strand
CGGTCGACATGGGCGCACTCACCCGCGACGTCGCGAGCGCGCTGGGCTGGGTCCACAAGAACATCGCGGCGCACGGCGGCGACCCGGCCAGACTGCTGGTCATGGGCCACTCGTCCGGAGGGCAGCTCGCCGCGCTGATGTGCACGGACGATCGCCATGCGAAAGCAGGGGGCTTTTCACTGACGATGATCAAGGGCTGCGTGCCCGTGGATGCCGACACCTTCGACATCCCCGCGATCATCGAGATGGCCGAAACGCGCGCCAGAGTGCACCACCTGCCGCTGCCAACCTACGGTCATCGCCAGAAGTTCGGAAATGACCCTGCGAATCATCTCGACTTCTCCGCCGTGACCCACGTCTCGAGGAACAAGGGCATTCCTCCGTTCCTCATCCTGCATATCGGCGGTAACCCCGACACCGGCGCGCAGGCGCGACGCCTGGCCGCCGTGCTCCAGACAGCGGGAATTTTCGCAAAGGTCGTCAATGGGCGCGAGGCAACGCACACGACCATCAACGACAACATCGGCGCGCCAGACGATTCCGTGACGAAGGAGTTGTTCGCGTTCGTCGCCGAGGCGCTCAAGCGGTAGATCACTCCCGGCCTCCTAACGCCGAAAGCTCGTTTACCGTCCACGGCGCCTGACGTCCTTGTGACTGTGCGCGAACCCTTTCGAGGATTTCAGGAGAGATGGGCCCGGCCTCATGTCCCCAGGCGCGCCGGATATACGTGAGGATGGCCGCGATCTGCTGATCGTCGAGCGCACCCATCGGAGGCATCAGGAGTTCGCCCTTCAGGCCATTCAGCACGATGCGGGCGAGCAGGTCTTCACGTCCGAGCACCCACCTGGAATTTCGGAGTGGTGCGGCGAGCCGCGCCATGCCGCTGCCGTCCGTCTGGTGACAGGGAGCACAATGGATCAAAAACGCCTCCCGGCCGCGTTCGTAGGCGACAGGGCCGGCAGTCAGTTCTTTGGTGGAGCGGCCGCTCGCAGGATCTCCGGCAGCTTCGATTACCTTCTTCACCGCCTCCGGGTGGCGGAGTCGGGCCGCCACATGAAGAAGGGCTCCCGTTTGCGGTCCATCGGACCACCACCTCTGGATCAATGCTGAGAGGCGCACCGGCACGCGCTCCGGGGCCACCCCCTGTTCGAGTCCGGCTTTGGCGCCGGCGAGCAGCCGGTCACGGTGAGTAATGGGCGCCATCTCCAATAGCCGCGCAACTCGTGTGAGATTTCTGTCGCTGATCTCCGGCGTGTGGTTGGTCTCCCAGTCCGTATAGTCACCCTTGCCGCCCGGCATCTGGCTTCGCGGGTGCTCCGCGTACTCCTTCCAGTTCCTGTTGGGATGGATGCGCGCGAACGAGTGGTTATTGCCGCGGTCTGCAGCCAGCCGCCGGGCAATACGGCCCGCCAGGTGTTCGGCGAACACAGGTACCTGCCAGACGTCGTCCTTTTCGAGCCAGCTCAATACGAGATCTGCGTCGCTGGTGATCTTTTTCTCGAGGGCCCACCAGATTCGCAGCGGAATGTGTTTGTCCGAGACATCCTCCTGCCGGCGGATCAGCTCGAGCAGCACCGCCAGTGCGGCGTCCGCCTCGAGGCGCGCGGCCGTACTCGCGAGCTCGCTCCTCACCTCGGCATCCGTTTCGCTGCGAGCCAGTCGGACCAGCCGCTCGCGCATCGGCCGTGTGATCGATTCGGCATTCAAGAGGCGTACTGTCCAGGACCGAATGGGTGCATCCGGGTGATCCAGCAGGGCCAGCGCCCACTCGGAATCCATTCCTGAGATGAGGTTCGCCGTCCAGAGCGCCTCGAGTGCGAGCTGTCCGCGCCGTTCCCGAGCAAGTCCGCGCAGCCGGGGAATGAGCGACTGGTCTTTACGCTCCCCGAGCACCCGTCGTGCCTGGCCGCGGTACCACTTTCTCTGGTCCCCGAGCAGCTCCACGAGCTCCTGGCTGCTCCGTTGAGCGAGGTTGAATGGAGCCGCCTGGCGGTAGTCCTTCCCCCTCAGACGCCAGATCCGTCCGCACGACTTGTCCCACGTGTCTCGCGGGTCGGTGTGATCCATCCGGATGTCGCACCAATCAGCAAAATACACCGCACCGTCTGGCCCGACTGCGGTATCGACCGGACGGAAGCTGCGGTCGGTCGTGGTCACCACAGCATCCGTATCGACCGTCTTGAACGTCGAACCGTCGGCTACGAAACGCGAGGCTTGTATCCGGCTGGTCATCGCCATGCCCGAGATGAGCTGTCCCTCGTACCCGGGCAGCCTTCCCTCCTCGTAGACGACGTGGGTCATGGCGAATCGCGCGGGATACCCCTCATGCGCCATGTTCGAGATATAGCCGTAGGAGTGCGGTCTGGTGAGCGGTCCGTGCTTCGGCCAGTTCTTCTCGTACCGTCCGCCCTGCACCCAGTGAAATCCGCGGTTGTTTCCTCCGTTATCGCCTGAGAAGGCCCGGCCCTTGCTATCGAAGGACAGCGTCCAGGGATTGCCGCCTCCCTCCGCGAACAGCTCGAACTCGTCCCGCTCGGGGTGATAGCGCCACACAGCCTGCCCGAGGAACGAAACTCCTCTGACTTTCGCCGTGCTCGTGCTTCCATGAACCCCGTACAGCCAGCCATCCGGACCCCACGTCAGGCTGTTGGCCAGCGAGTGCGTGTCCTCCAGACCGAATCCTGCCAGGCGCACCTCAGGATCGCCGTCCGGCAGTCCGTCTCCGGTCCGGTCGCGATAAAAGAGCAGGTACGGCGGGTTCATCACCCAGACACCGCCGCGCCCCGTCAACACACTCGTCGTGATGTTCAGGCCCGTGATGACATCCTTGTGAAGGTCGAACGTGCCATCGCCGTCCGTGTCTTCAAGCACGGTGATCTTGTCCACACCCCGGACATGGTTGGGTGGCGCCGCCGGTACGGCGTTGTATCGAGCCCGCAGGTACTGGTCGTACGAGGTGATGTTGAGGCCGGCGGGAAACGGATACTGGAGGTACTGCACGATC
>JANNHC010000388.1:0-3703 GCA_031404215.1 Acidobacteriota bacterium | reverse complement strand
GCCTGGCCGAGATGTACAAGCGGTACGTCGACAGTTATTACCGGTTCATCTTCGTCGGCCGCTACGATGGGCTGCCGCGATACTACGCGCAGGTTCGGGCGCTCATCTCGGAGTTCCGGATGCTGCCGGACCGGTTCTGGTTCACGGGGCCGGTGCCGGACGAGGATCTCGCGGCGTTCTACCGGTGGGCGGACGTCTACGTGTCGCTGAGCGAGCACGAGGGATTCTGCGTGCCGCTCGTGGAGGCCATGGCGGCGGACGTACCGGTCCTCGCCTACGCCGCCGGGGCCGTTCCGGAAACGCTCGGAGGCGCGGGGATGCTGTTCGAGCCCAAGGATCTCGAAATCGCGGCGGAAATGCTCGGCACGCTCGTGTACGATCGATCCGTGCGCGACAGGGTCATCGAGGGGCAGCGACGCAGGCTCCGGGATTTCGCGCCGGAACGCATCGAGAAACGGCTCATGGAAATCGTCGGCACGTTTGGCGCACGCTAAACCGCCACGATGCTGACAAAGATCACACAGATTGTCTCCCGTCTCCCCTGCTCCTGTGTGATCTTCACGTACTGAGGATCAAGATTGAAGATCGCGTTCATCGTGCAGCGCTATGGCACCGAAATTCTCGGAGGGTCCGAGTATCACTGCCGCCTCATTGCCGAACGGCTCGCGCCGAAGCACCACGTGGAAGTCCTGACGACGTGCGCGCAGGACTACGTGACGTGGAAGAACGAGTACCCGGAGGGCTCGGATCGGGTGCGCGGCGTCACCGTGCGGCGGTTCGCGAGCGCACGCACGCGCGACATCCACGCGTTCAACCGCTACTCCGAGTGGATTTTCAATAACCCGCACTCCCGGGAAGACGAAGTCGAGTGGCTGCGCCAGCAGGGGCCCTGGTGCCCGGCGCTGCTGGAATACCTGGAACGCAATCAGCAGCAGTACGACGTGCTGATCTTCTTCACGTACCTGTATGCGCCGACCGTACTCGGCGCGAAGATCGCGCCGCACAAGAGCATCCTCGTGCCCACGGCGCACGACGAGCCGGCCATCCATCTCGAGATCTACAAAGAGCTCTTCAGCCTTCCGGCGGGGCTCGCCTACAACACCGACGTCGAACGGCGCTTCCTCACCACGCATTTTTCGATCCGCGCGATCGAGGAGGAGACGATTGGCTGCGGCGTCGATCTGCCCCACGCGCAGGAGTACCCCCGGGAGCATGCATCACCGCCGCACGCCGACACGGCCGACCAGGCGGAGGCCGACGAAGAGGCGGCGGCGGCCGATGATGCATCTCCCACCTTCCGGCCGCATCTGTCCCAGCGGGGTTCGATGTTCCGCCGTCGCCATCGCCTGCACGGTCCGATCGCGCTCTATGGCGGCAGAATCGACCCCGGCAAGGGATGCGAGGAGCTGATCGAGTACTTCAGCACGTACGTGCAGGAGGGTGGCGATGCCTCTCTCGTGCTGATGGGCGTGAAGCTCATGCCGCTGCCCGAGGAGCCGTTCATCCGATTCGCGGGTTATCTCCCGGACCAGGAGCGCGTCCAGGCGCTCGAAGCCGCCACGGTCGTCGTCGTACCGTCTCCGTACGAAAGCCTGTCGCTGCTCGCGCTGGAGTCGTTTGCCGTCGGCACGCCGATTCTCGCGAACGCGCGCAGCGAGGTGCTCGTCGAGCACTGCCGCAAGAGCAACGCGGGACTCTACTACGCGGACCGCGATGAGTTCGTGGAGGCGCTGGTGTTACTCATGGCCGATCCCGGGCTGCGCGCCAGGCTCGGACGGCACGGACGCGAGTACGTCAGGCAGAACTACCGGTGGGACGTCATCCTGGCGAAATACGAAAAGATGTTCGTGACGCTGCGGGCGAGCGGCTCGGGGAAACGCTCGTAGGACCGCTCGCGACTAGTCGCGATTGATCGCGCCGACCTCGTCGCCTTCATCGGGGACGTCTGCGATCTCCGGCACCCCGGCGCCCGGGCGGACGGCAGGGACGGTGCGCTTCCGGCGGGGACGGATGTCGTAGCGCTTGATCATCTCGTTCAGGGTGGTCGCCTTGATGTGCAGCAGCTCCGCGGCGCGTTTCTGCACACCCCCGGCGGCCTCGAGCGTGGACTCGATCAACTGCTTCTCGAAGTCGGTGATCACTTCCTTGAACGAAATGCCCTCCGGCGGCACGATGAACTGCGGCATCTGGAAGCGCTTGCTGCTGCGCACGTGATCGGGAACGAGGCCCGCGTCGATCTTCGCGCCGGTCGAAAGCACGACGGCGCGCTCGATCACGTTCTCGAGCTCCCGCACGTTGCCTGGCCAGTCGTACTCCTGCAGCAGGTCGAGCGCCTCGCCGGTGAGCTCGAGGTGCGTCTTCTGGTTTTCCTCGCCATATTTTTCGAGGAACTGCTGCACGAGCAGCGGGATGTCGTCCTTCCGTTCGCGGAGCGCCGGCAGCTGGACGGTGATGACGTGCAGCCGGTAATACAGGTCCTCGCGGAACTTCCCGTCCTCCATCATGTGGCGGAGATCGACGTTGGTGGCCGCGATGATTCGAACGTCCACCTTGATCGTCTCGATTCCTCCGAGCCGCATGAACTCGCGCTCCTGGATCACGCGCAGCAGCTTGGCCTGCGTCTCGAGCGGGATGTTGCCGATCTCGTCGAAGAAGATCGTGCCCTTGTCGGCGAGCTCGAAGAGGCCTTTCTTCGGATACACCGCGCCGGTAAACGCACCCTTCACATGCCCGAACAGGTTCGACTCGAGCAAATCTGGAGGCAGATTGCCGGAGTTGACGGTAATGAACGCCCGGTCGCTGCGTGCGGAATTCTGGTGCAGCGATCGCGCGACGAGCTCCTTGCCGGTGCCGCTCTCGCCATTGATCAGAATCGTCGTCCGGCTAGGCGCGGCCTGGATGATGAGGTCGAACACCTGCCGCATGCGCGAGCTGCGGCCGATGATCTCGCCGAACCGGTTCGACCGCGCCTGCAGGTTCTGCCGGAGCGCGCGGTTCTCGGCGACGAGCCGCCGCTGCGCGAGCGCGTTCCGGAGCACGACCAGCACTTCGTCGTTCTTGAACGGCTTCGTGATGTAGTCGTACGCCCCGCGCTTCATCGCGGCGATCGCATTCTCCACGGACGCAAACGCCGTGATCATCAGCACCGGCAGGTCGTCGTCTATTTTCTTGAGCTCGTCGAGCGCCGAGATGCCGTCCATGCCGGGCATCATCATGTCCACGATCGCGGCGTCGAAGGGCACGGATCGCACGAGCTCCAGGCCTGCCGCCGCGCTGGCCGCGAGACGCACCTCGTATCCCTCGCGCGTGAGCAGCGCCTCGAGGATCTCCCGCATGATCTCCTCGTCGTCGATGACGAGGATGAAGCCGCGGCGGGTCGCGTTGGCGTTCGCCGGCACGTCTGAGGCGACAGGACGGGCCATGGTCACGCGTGCCTGTTCATGGCCTGCGGCATCGCGCCGGACTTCGACGCCGCGAGCGGCAGCGCGAGCAAGAAGCGCGTGCCCTGGCCGATCGAGCTGTCACACGTGATCGTCCCGCCGTGTTCCTGGACGCTCCCGTACGTAATCGAGAGCCCGAGCCCCGTACCCTTGCCGATTTCCTTGGTGGTGAAAAACGGATCGTAAATCCGGGAGAGCTGCTCAGGCGAGATGCCGGAGCCGGTGTCGCCAATCTCGACCGACGCGGAGGAGCCGGCTTCTCT
>JANNHC010000387.1:0-4179 GCA_031404215.1 Acidobacteriota bacterium | reverse complement strand
GCGACCACCGCTATCTACACCAGCGCGTAGACTGCGTAGCTCGCCGACGCTACTAAGTTCTCGGATCTCGCGCGGAGAGCGCGGAGGGCGCGGAGCCCATCTTGGATTCGGATCTCGCAGGACGGTCGAAATTGTCTGACGAAGCCGCATAAGAAGCGTTCCACCGACGCGGCCGTCGGCCGGCAGTCAGGAGCCCGGCAGGTCCGCGGGCACAAGCGGCGGGTGCTCGTGCGCCGTTTGTGCCGGTGGATCTGCTGGGCTCCTGTCGCGCGAAGCGCGAGTCGGCGGAACGCCTCCGCGTTCTCTGCGTTCTCCGCGCGAGATCTGTCCGGCGGCTTTACGCACCGGCAAACGGCGCGTCGGGGCTGCCTCGCACACATACGGCAGCCACACGATAGACGCCGCCGGCGTCCGGCGTCCGCGCAAGTTCTTCGTCGCTCATCTCCTGACGAGAAGAGGTGACGTAGAGATCGGAAAGATCGTCGCCACCAAACGCGACGCACGTCGCGTTCTTTGCGGGAACCGCGATCTCGGAAACCACACGGCCATCCGGGTCGTAGCGGCGCAGGAGCCCGACGCCCCACGCGGCGTTCCACAGGTATCCCTCTTCGTCTATCACCGATCCGTCGGGCTGGCCCTCGCCGGGCCCCAGCCGCGCGAACTCGCGCACGTGTGCCACGCCGGCCGAGGCGGCATCGTAGTCGCACTGGCGGATCCGGGCGGCGGGCGAATCGCAGAAGTACATCGTGCGGCCGTCGAGGCTGAAGCAGATGCTATTGGGAATGACCACGCCGCCCACGTCGAGACGCCTCAGTCCATGGCGCGAGGAGTACTGGTAGAAGCTTCCGGTCGGACCGTCCTGTGCTTCGTTGAACGTGCCGAACACGAAGTTGCCGGCGCGGTCGGTGCGGCCGTCGTTGATGCGCGTGCGCGCCCGGTGTGGCTCCACCGAGACGACGGGCTCGACGCGAAGATCCGCGCCGTCGGCGCCGCCCACGTCCGCCAGGGCGAGGCCCTTCGCAAGACCGAGCAGCAACCGCCCTGATTCGCAAATCGCCATCGACCCGAGCCGATCGGGAAGCGCCCACGTTCGGGTGGCGTGATCCTCGACGCCGTGCAGGAAGAGCGTGGACTGCTGGATGTCGGTCCACACGAGCGCGCCGCGCTGGCGCCACCACAGAATGCCTTCGCCGAGCGTGCACCGGCAGTCCACGAATAACACCGCGGTCGCGCGAGTGGTCACGATAGGAGCCTCAATCCTGCCGGGCCCACGGTGCCTGCGAGAACAGCGCGCCGTCTACCCAGATGGTTTGTCCGCTGATGAAAGACGCGTGCGGTCCGGCCAGAAACGCGACCATGCGCGCGACGTCGTCGGGATAGCCGATGCGCCGGAGCGGGGTGATCGCACCCCACGTGCCCGCGTAATCCGGCAGCTCCGCTTGCGTCCGTTCGTTCTCGATCGCGCCGGGAGCAACGCAGTTCACGCGAATCGCATGCGGCCCCAGTTCCACCGCCGCGACTTTCGTGAGCATCTCGATGCCCCCTTTGCTCGCGGTGTAGGCGACGAGATTCGGGAACGCAATCTTGTTGCAGCCCGATCCGATGTTGACGATGGAGCCGCCGCCGTGATCCTTCATGTGCCGCGCGGCCGCCTGCGTGCAGAGGAAACACCCCTTCAGGTTGGTCGCGATCACCGCGTCCCATTCGGGCTCGGTCACCTCGAGCAATGGTTTCCACGTCTGGATGCCGGCGTTGTTCACGAGGACATCCAGCCCACCGAATTCGGCGACCACACGCGCGATCATGGCCGTGACCGCGGCCGCCATGCTGACGTCGCCGTGGATGGCGACGGCGTCTCCCCCCAGCGCATGAATCCCGGCGACCGTCGCGTCCGCTTCGTCGGGCTCGGTCATGTAGTTCACGCCGACGCGGCACCCCGCGCGCGCCAGCTCCAGCGCAATCCCACGGCCGATACCCCGGCCCGCGCCCGTCACGAGCGCCACGCGCCCCCGAAGCGAGTCATCCAATGAGCTACCTCCAGCCCTCCTGCTCACGCGCCTCGCAGCCCGGCCACGATCTCGAACGTCCGTACGCGGGCGGCGTGGTCGTACAGCTGCGCCGTCAGCATCAGCTCGTCGGCTCCGGTTGCATCGATCAAGGACGCAAGCTGCCGCCCGACGGTGTCGGCCGACCCGATCGCCGCGTACGCCATCGCATGCTCGACGCCCGCCTTTTCGAGGTCGGACCAGCGGCCCTCCATGGTCTCCACCGGCGGCGGCACGAGCCGCGGCATGCCGCGGCGGAGGCTGACCCACATCTGCTGCCACGATGTCGCCAGCCGCCCGGCCTCGCGATCGGTCTCCGCTGCCACGACGCTGACCCCGACCATCGCGTACGGCTTCGCGAGCGAGGCGGACGGGCGGAACTGGGCCCGATACGTCTCGAGTGCCGCCATCAGGTAGTCGGGAGCGAAATGCGACGCGAATGCGAACGGCAATCCCAGCGCCGCCGCGAGCTGCGCGCTGAAGAGGCTCGACCCAAGCAGCCAGATCGGCACATGCAGGCCGGTCCCGGGCACCGCACGCACGGGTTGATCCTCCCGCGGCGGGCCGAAGTAGGCCTGCAGCTCCGTGACGTCGCGCGGGAAGGTGTCTTCGCCTGCCGCCAGGTTTCGCCGCAGCGCGCGGGCCGTGAGCGGATCGGTTCCGGGCGCGCGCCCGAGCCCGAGATCGATCCGTCCCGGAAACAGCGATTCCAGGGTGCCGAACGGCTCGGCAATGACGAGCGGCGCCTGGTTCGGCAGCATCACGCCGCCGGCCCCGACGCGAATTCGCGACGTGCCGCCGGCGACGTGCGCGATCACGATGGCGGTGGCGGCGCTCGCAATCCCGGGCATGTTGTGATGCTCGGCCAGCCAGTAGCGGTGGTACCCGAGACGCTCGGCGTGGCGCGCCAGATCGAGGGTGTTGCGGAGCGCATCGGACGCCGAGCTTCCCTCGACAATCGGCGAGAGATCCAGCACGGACCATGGAATCATGCGCGCAGCCTGTCGATGTGCGCGGCCAGCGCCGACGCGACCTTGCCGGAGTGCTGCCGGCCGTCAACGACCGCAAAGGAAGACCGTGGCCGGTAATGCTCGATCACGGGGGTCGCGTACGCCGCGTACGTGGCCAGCCGATGGCGCACGGTATCCGGCTCGTCGTCCGGGCGGCGGACCAGGTTGCCGCCGCAGTAGGGGCACGGCTCGCTGTCGGGATGAAAGGCGTCGGCCACCGACTGCGTGAGCCGGCAGCCGTCGCAGACCCGGCGCGTGCCCATGCGGCGGACGATCTCCGCGTCCGCCACATCGATGAGCATCACGATGATCGGCGCCGTTCCCATCATCGCGTCGAGCGCCCGTGATTGCCTGACGGTACGCGGAAAGCCGTCGAGTACGAATCCCGGCGCGGTGTCAGGCTCGGCGAGCCTTGCCCGCACGAGATCCATCATCAGGCCGTCGCTGACGAGCGACCCTGCCACGAGCGTGTCGGCCACCTGGCGTCCCAGTTCGGATCCCGCGCGCACGGCCGCCCGCAGAATCTCGCCGGTCGAGATATGCGGGATGCCGTACCGTCCCGCCAGGCGCACGGCCTGCGTGCCCTTGCCGGATCCGGGCGGCCCGATCAGGACGACATTCACGGGTCCCATGGCGTCACGCCTGATGGCGGCCCGCATGGCCGGCGCCAGTTGAGATCGTTCGAGCAGTCACTCCGCCGCCATTGTGACACGGACCTTCCGTTGGGCTTATGATTCGGGTCCCGCTCGGCTGCAGAGCGTTTCGGCATCCAATGGAGGCGCGCCATGAATATTCTGCTGCTGTCGATGCCCGATTCATTCGAGCACACGCCGGCGGTCACGATCCGAATGCCCAACGGGGCGCTGGCGTCGCTCGCGGGCAACCTCGATCCACATCACCGCGTCGCGATTGCCGACCTCGTGCTCGCGCAGTCCTCCGTGCGGCAGACGGTCGAGCGTCTCGTCATGGATCTCCAGCCGGATGTCGTCGGTCTGTCCGTGATGACGTTTCAGCGTTCGACGGCGCGACGCATCATCGCGCTCATCCGGTCGCTGAAGCCGGACGTCCGTCTCGCGGTCGGAGGCTACGACCCGAGCCTGGCGCCGGACGCCTGGACCCCTCCG
>JANNHC010000386.1:0-5937 GCA_031404215.1 Acidobacteriota bacterium | reverse complement strand
CCGAACACGGAAGTTAAGCTCTCTACCGCCGATGGTACTGCATGGGTAACTGTGTGGGAGAGTAGGTCACTGCCGGGATTATTTCTTCACGGGCCGCTGTAACAAGCGGCCCGTTCTTTTGTACCGGGCAGTGCGCTTGGTGCCACACAGTTACCCTGGGTGGCTTCTCTCACTAGTCGTCTCGCCCGATGCGCTCGACCACGGCCGCGGGCGCCCACACGCCGCGGCGTCCTTCGGACGACGAAGCGACGCCGGAAGCAGCGCGTCGATGTCCTCCTCCGTGTAGCCGACAGGCCCCCCGCCCGTCAGCGCCTTGCGCGCGATGTCGTACGTCTGCCGGTCGGAGGGCGGCGCGTGTTCAAAGCAGGCGCGTGCTTCTTCCAGGAGCGCATCGCGCCGGGCGGTGATAGCGGGCACGTCCAGAAACTGGTCGTGCACTTCGGCGAGCAGCGCGCGGTACCTTTCCGTCAGCAGCCAGAATCTGGCAGCGGTCGATCGATGTCCGTAGACCCGGGGTTCGAGATCGAGCGCGACATACACGGCGCACGCGACAAACCCCGTAGCGGTTGCGACGGTGGCCGCGATTTGAAACGCGCGCCCGTGCTGAAGGGCGACAAAGCCGAGCACGCAGGCGAGACCGAGCAGCGCGACCAGGGCGAGCCTCGCGTACCAGCTCCACCGCCCCAGCCGGCTCGCGGCCGCTGCGTGGCTCTCGTACGCACCGGCCACGCTCGCAAAGCTCAAACGAATGTGATCGACCAGACTCAGTTGAAACATGTGAGCTCCAGCAGCAGGGTGTGCCTGTGTCCCTGCAAACCTGAAGCCCCTCGAAAAGCCCCGCGGGCAGGGGCACGGGGGCTGCCCAGCCGTCCTGAGCCGCTACAGCCATGGAAGTTTTGGGATAGCGACCCACGAAATCTGGAGGCCGGAAGCTGGCATCAAAACCCGACGACCACCCCGATCCTGGGACCCACGGCTTCGATGTCCGGATTCCGTCCCGGTCCCTTCAAGCTGAAATTCGACACGTGCACCCATTCCAGGCCCGCGACCGCATGCACCCGCGGCCGCAATCGCACGAGCAGCCCGCCCGACCCCATCGCCAGGTAATTGAACCGCGTGCCTCGAGGCGGCGTGGCAATCGCCGCGTCCGAGATCCCGACGTCTCCCTCCACGAACACCGTCGCTCTCCCCCGCTGATACACGCGGCCGCGGAATCCAAACGTCAGTCCGAGCAGCCACGAGTCGTTCGATCGCTGCGACACGTAGTACACGTGCTGGTTCATCGTCAAGACGAGCCCGTCCCGCAGGCCATACGTGACACTCTGCCTCAGCCCGTACAATTCTTCATGGGAGACGTTGTAGTTCCAGGCCTCGACCGCGCCGTGCAGACCGGCCTCCACATGCCACCGGCGCGCGGCGAACGGGCCGTCCGCGCCAGACGCCGGCGCGTCCTGCGCGCGCGCGCCGGCGCAGAAGACGAACAGGAGCGCGCAGGCGATGGCGGCTCGGTGCGGTATGGTATGGCGCATGCGGGTTATCAGCAGGGTGATGGCTGCGGTCCTCATCGCGCTCGCGATGATGGCGCGTGGCACATCCGTGCGGGCACAGGAGCATATCGTCGTCAACGCCGACGTTCTTTTGTACGGCGATAACACCGAGTTCCGCAACCCTTTTCGCGAAGGCGAGACGCTCTTTGGCGCAGCCGCGCGCCTCACGGCGGATCTCGAGCTCACTTCGCGTGTGACGTTGGCGCTCGGCGCGTTCGGCAACCAGCGGTTCGGTGGCGACCATGCCTTCGAGGTGGTGAGACCGGTCATTGCGCTGTCCATCAATGGCGCGCGATCCTCGTTTGTGCTCGGCACGCTGCCCGCGCGCCGGAGCGACGGGGCGGCCGGCCCTGACCGGATGGGGCCTCACGCCCTCATCCCGGCGCTGCAGCGCGAGACGCTGGCGTTCCAGCGGGCGTTCGAGCCCGGCCTGCAATGGACCTTCACGGGATCGCGCATCCGCCACGAGACGTGGCTCGCCTGGCAGCGGCTCAACACGGCGGAGCACCGCGAACGGTTCGACGCCGGCCTCAACGCGTCCATCCGCGCGAACCCCGGTCTGACGCTGCCGCTGCAGGTGCATGTCGTTCACGAAGGCGGGCAGCTGTTCGCGTCGGGGGCGGTCGCCGACAGCGTCGCGGCAGCCGCCGGTGTCGGCCTGGAGCGGACGCTCCGGGGCGCCATGCGAGCGTCGTTCGAGGGTTACGGTGTCGTGTCGCGCGACGTGCCGGACCGCGCGATTCCGGATCGCTCACGCGACGGGGCCGCGTTCTTCGGGCGCGCCGCGGTGGAACAGCGCGGATGGCGCATCCACGCGATCGTGTGGCGGGGACGGCACTTCATCAAGGACGAGGGGGATCCGAATTACCTCTCGATCCGCAGGGACGGCACGCGGTACCGCGGTACGCGCGACTATGCGGAGCTCGGCGCGGCGCGGCGTTTCACTCTCGCGCCCTCGGCGTCCCTCGAAGTGTCAGGACGGTTGCACCGTGTCGAGCGACACTACGAATACTCGTACCGCGTGACGAGCACGATCAACGTCGCGACGCGCATCCGCTGATGCCTACCAGCCCGTGCGATCGAACAACGCGTTGGGTCCGAGCCCCTCCAGCCGTTTGACGATCGCGTCACGCCGCGCGAGAATCGCGTCGATCTGAAACGTCGACAGGTACTTGCCGGTCTCTTTCGTCAGGGTCGCCTTGTCGAGCGCTTTCATGCGTTCGACTATGGCCCGATCAGCCCTGGTGACGTTCGCGGGGGTCTTGAGTTCCCTATTGGTGCGGAACGCGCGCGTGTGATCGATCGGCCAGAGCCGCCAGTCCTTCGTGATCATGAGGTTGCCGAGGTTGCGGTCGATATTGGCGATGAGCTGATCGAACGTCCGCACCATCTGCATCTGCTGATTCCACACTTCGATGTCCGGCGGTTCGGCCGATGCACTCTTATCTTTTGATTTCTTGCGCTCCAGCCGCTCCTGTTCGTCCATCATCACGTCGTCCAGCCACCAGGTAAACGCGGCTTCGCTATAGCCATGGTGCCGCGCCACCGAGACAGGCACCGTGTTCATCCCGATCAGCCTGTCGATCTTGTAACCCGCGATGTTGAAGGTCCAGCTGTCGCGGAAGTCGAATTCCACGCCGCCGGCTGCTCCGGTGAACTGCTGCTTCCGTTCGTCAATGGCCTGGATGTGCGCGTCGTGGGTCAGCTTGCCGTCGCTCAGGGTCGCCTGCAGCGAGCCCGTGACTCCCTTCTTGGTCGAGCGTGTCTTGCCGATCTTGGCCTTGAGCAGGAACTGTTCGATTTCCGCATCGGAGAGCGCCGGCGCGGTCTTGACCGATGGGGCTGCGGGTGCCGCGACCGGAGGGAGTGCCGGTTGCTGGGCGAGCAAGGTGGCTGAAACCAGGGCGGCGCTGAATCCGGCGAAGAGTGAAGAGGGTCGCATGTTCCACAGCTCCTGAAAATGGTATGGCGCGATGGGGCAGACGTGCCGGCACCACTCTAGCCTACCCGGCCGTTTTCTTCAGTCTATTTTTAGTGTTCGTCCGGCGTGGATTGAACGGCAGAAGTACCTACGGAGCAGGCCGGGAGGACCCGACCACCCGGGCGGCCCGTTGCGGCATCATGAGGCTCGGGCTCGCCGCCGTTGGCGGGTGGGAATTCGAAACACATGAATCGACTGGTCTCGCTTCCGGCAGCGCTTGGGGTGGCTCTCCTTGCACAGATCGGAGACCAGCACGAACGTGCGCGGCGACAGCCAGCACACGCCCTCGAGCGTGCAGTACTTCGGCTTGCCTTTCTTCGTGCTTGGAAAGTCGTAGACTGCTCCGCGTCCCGTGATCGTCCAGTCGCGGAACCGCAGGCTGCCGATCCACAGTCGTGAGGTCTGCTGAGAGATGACGGCGATTCGATTCCCACGGATCGACACCGCGGAGTAGTCTTCGAACCTGACGCTCGGCGGCAGCGCGATGCTCGCCATCGACTTCCACACCGTGCCCGCCCGTTGCAGGACGTGAATACGCCCTCCGCCCGGCTGGCGACCTTTTCGGCCCCCGCGGCAGCGATTGCCTTCGCAGAGAGCGAGCAGGTAGTCACGGCCCTCCCGCCGTACAGCATGGAGGCCTTCAAATCCGCTGTTGCGCTTGTCGAAGGGTACATCCACCCAGCGGCGCTTCTTGAACTGCGCTTCCTCGTCGCACTCGTCGATCAGCGCCTTATAGGTGCCGTCGGGGTGCTTTTCCGCCTCGATCAGCAGGTAGAACCGTCGAGTGTCCGGGCTGAACGCGATGTCTTCGTATCCTTCACCCTCCCGCGCGCGGCCGAACCAGGAATGCCGCTTCGACCCTGGACGGAGAGAGGTGTGGATGCGCGCGACCCGGCGCACGTTGTCGAAGACGACATAGTAGTACCCCCCAGTGGCGACCACACCGCTCGCCTCGAGGACCCCGCTCCCCTTTGGGGGCTCGATGAAATCGGACAGCTTCCGCTCCGCGACAAGCGTCATGACGCGATGGGCCATGGAGGGATTCTAGTCGAGTTGCCTTCTTCTGGATGAAAGCGCAGGGGTTGCTGCGCTGGCGCATGCCTGCCACGAAACGTCACAGACGAGAAACGCCCGGTCCCGATCGCAGGGGTGCCTCGAATCTGTAATCGTCCGCCGCATTCTGTCTCGCCGCCATGCGGTCGCCCCGCCAAAAGTGCCGCCCTGCACCGCGAGCCTCTCGGAACGAGAATTGCGGAACCGCCAACTCTGACCCACAGAACTGGAGGCGGACATGGACCGGCCGGCGGAAATTGGCGCAACGATCGTGATTAAAGGCGACGTGACGGCACGCGAAGAGCTCATCGTCAGTGGCCGGGTGGAGGGATCCATCACGGTCGAGGACCATTCGGTCACGATCAAGGCCGGCGCGCAGCTCGTGGCGGACGTTGAAGCCCGGTCGATTGTCGTAAGCGGCCAGGTGGTCGGCGCGCTGAGCGCCGAGGGTTCGATCGAGCTCCTGCCCACGGCGGACGTCCAAGGCGAACTGTCGGCCTCGGCCCTGCGCCTGGACGAGGGGGCCGTGTTCACCGGAAAGGCTCACACGACCAAGGCCCGGGACACCTCGAACCTGCAGCTCGCGTCCTGAGCCGCCCGTTCACCTGCGGCTGACGACCTCCCGGATAATCGCCGCGGATTGCGGACCCGACGGAACTCCGGAGCGTGCTTCACGATCGGGTCGTCCAGACAACAGCCCGCGATCGCGCAGCCGCGGGACGGCGATACCGGTGAAGGTCTTGGTGATCGAGGTCACTTCGCAGGCGTCTTCGCCAGGATCTTTTCCATTTCATCCATCACGCGGTTCATCTTCTGCATCGTCAGCGTGAGCGGCTCGTCGCTGGTCATGTCCACCCCGGCCTCCTTCAGGAGATCGATCGGGTACTTCGAGCCGCCGGCGCTCAGGAATGTGAGGTAGCGCTTCGTGGCGGCGGGATCACCGGCGAGCACCTTTTCCGACAGCGCTGCCGAGGCCGTGAAGGACGTCGCGTACTGGAAGACGTAGAAGTTGCGGTAGAAGTGCGGGATGAACGCCCACTCGTGCGCGATGTAGTCGTCCACGATGCAGACCCCCTTGTCGTGGCCGTAGTACTTCTTCGTGATCCCGGCGTAGAGCGTGTCGAGGGCCTCCCCGGTCAGGGCCTGGCCCTTCTCGGCCATTTCGTGCACGCGGAGCTCGAACTCGGCGAACTGCGTCTGGCGGAAGACCGTCGACTTGATCCCCTCGAGATAGTTGCCGAGCAGCGAGAGCTTCGTCGCGTCGTCGGTGATCGTCTTGAGCATGTGATCGATGAGGAGCGCCTCGTTGAAGGTCGAGGCGACCTCGGCCACGAAGATGGGATAGGAGGCCGTCGG
>JANNHC010000385.1:0-3593 GCA_031404215.1 Acidobacteriota bacterium | reverse complement strand
CACCAGGCCGGCGAGCACGACCATGCACCAGCCCAGCATCCAGATGACGCCGGCAAGAATGAACCGCGAGCAATCGAAGTTGAACGTCCACGACGCGCGAATGAGCGTCAGCTCGAGGACCACCAGCAGCAGGCCCCGGGTAACGAGGTAGCGGGCCAGCGGTCCGGCCTCGAGGCTGGACGTCGCGAGTCGGGTCCGGCCGTAGAGCAACGCCCCGGTGCCGGCGAGAAACACGAACGCCGGCGCGCAGAAGTGGGTAATCCAGCGGGTGAAGAAGATCCCCGGCGAAGGGCCGCCGGCCGGCTGTCCCGAATAGACCCTGACGTGGTCGATGGCCATCAGCACCATGACGGCGCCGCGCACAATGTCGACGGATGCCACGCGTTGAGGGGCTGCCATGTTTCCTCCGTTCGACGCGCTCACGCCCCGGCGATGGTAATCGATCCGGCGCCCGGTGGCACCGCTGGCGATCCGCCGCCGGTGCGCTATCATGCGTTCCACGATGGCGATCGTCGTGCAGAAATATGGCGGGAGCAGCGTCGCGGACATCACGCGCATCCAGCAGGTCGCGGCACGGATCATGCGGACGAAGGCGGCAGGCTTCGACGTCGCGGTCGTCGTATCCGCCATGGGGGACACCACCGACGAGCTCCTGGCGCTGGCGCGGAAAGTGGCGACCAACCCGGATCGCCGCGAGCTCGACATGCTCTTGTCGGCGGGAGAGCGGATTTCGATGGCGCTCCTGTCGCTGGCCATCCGGGAGCTTGGCGGAGACGCCATCAGCTTCACCGGCAGCCAATCGGGCATCATCACCAACGATCGCCACGTCGACGCCCGGATCATCGAGGTGCGCCCCTTCCGCGTCGAGGATGAACTGGCGCGCGGCCGGGTAGTCGTGATCGCCGGCTACCAGGGCGTGTCCTATCGGCGCGAGGTGACGACGCTCGGACGCGGCGGCAGCGATACCACGGCGGTCGCGATGGCGGCGGCGCTCGGCGCCGTATGGGGTGAAATCTGCTCGGACGTTGACGGCGTGTATACCGCCGACCCGCGCGTCGTGCCGTCGGCACAGCGGATCGCCGTGCTGACCTACGAGGAAACGCAGGAGCTGGCGGAAGGCGGCGCGAAAGTCCTCAACGCGCAGGCCGTGGAGTTCGCCAAGGAGAAGGGCATCGCGATCTACGCGCGGGCGACGGCGTCCGCGCTTCCGGGCAGCGACCCCTCAACCGACGGCACCGTGGTGCGCCGCCACGCGCCACGGATGCCCGGCACCGTGGTGGGGGTCGCCAGCGAACGCGACATCCTGGTGATCCAGGCCGGTGGAGAGGCCACGCGTCTGATCGATCTGCTGGACGCGTGCGGTGTCAGCGGGAAGCAGTTGCACGTCGCCGCATTCGGCGCCCCGACCGACGGCGCGACGATGGTCGTGTCGCGGGAAAACCTGCACAACGAAGATCGATTGCGCCGCGAGCTGGATGCGTTGCCTGGCGGCGCGAGGATCGTCGACGCGCTCGGCGCGCTCAGCGTCATCGGCGCGGGCATCAACGCCACCTATGCCAACGTGCGGCGCGGCTCGAGCTGCCTGCACGACCACGGCATCGTCTCGTACGGGTTGTCGACCTCCTCGTTTCGCGCCACCTGGCTCATCCAGCGCACCGAACTGGACGAAGCCGTTCGCCTGCTGCATGCCACCTTCATCGAGCGCACCACACCGGCGGTGCCGTAGCGCTCGAGGCTAGTCGAGCAGGTGCTTCAGCTGCCATTCAGGATCGCTGGCCAGCGCGCCGTACTCTTCCGCGGTAATCGATCGATTGACATACTGGCAGGAGAGCACGAACAGACCGCGGTCTTCATTCCAGTCGGCACGAACCACTTTCGCCTGGAGCATCCGGCCAGACGTGGTCGTCAGCTCGAGCATTTCGTCCGGCTTCGGGATCTTCGCGACCTCGAGCACTTTTCTGAAGCGCATGGAGCTATGGTCGAGGGGATATCCATTCTCGTCCAGCACGCGAACCTTCATATTCGGCACCCGCAGGCGCACTTCCACTGGCATCGGCATATGCCTACTTTATCCCTGCCGGGGTGGGCGTCGTCCAGATCTGCTGTTTGCGACCAATTGAGCGGTTCATTCACTCGCTTTTTTGAGCCGTGCGCTGGCTCACTCAGAAGCGCATTCGCAAGCCGAACCGCACGACCCGGCCAGCGGAAAATCCATCTGCGTTGCCGACCGTGTCGGCGCCGAGCACGGCGGTCGTGCCGTTGTTCGTGTCGCCGTTGATCAGGTAGTCGGTGAGATCGAGGAACCCGCCTGTGCCGAGAGACAACGTCGACATCGCTAGAAGCTCAGCCATTGCATGCACAGGCCAAGAACCGTGCGCAGCCACCCGCAGGGCACGGGCTTCAGTCCGTGCCCACGAAACTCAGTACGTTCGATATCGCCTCACATCCACCCACATTCCTCCAACCATGACGCGTTCCACGGTCCGAACGGCGGAGATGTCTCGGCTCGCGTCCGCCCGGAGGATTACGAGATCGGCCTGCAGCCCCGGGCGCAGCGTGCCGATCTGGTCGCTGCGATACAAGAAGTCCGCCGCCGTACCGGTAGCGGCCGTTATGGCTTCGAGCGGCGACAGCCCGCTCTCGACGAGCAGCTCGAGCTCGCGCCAGGGGGCCTCTCCTCGGGCCGCGAATGGCACGGTCGAGTGTCCCCCCATCACCACGCGGGCTCCCTCGTGAGCCGCCCGGCCCGTCAGCTGCTTCATCTTTGCAAAGCCGGCGACCATGACTCTGACCGTCTCCGGCTTCGCGCCCGAAGGAGGACGTTCGGCGCGCCGTTCGAAGACCGCCAGCGTCGGGTCGATCCAGGGGCGCCGCTCGCGCAGGACGGCGTAGAGCGCCTGCGCCTGCGGACCGTCGAGATCGGCCCTGGCGAAGATCGCGTAACGCCCGTCGCGGCGAGCGTCGTTGTCCGCGAGGACGGCCTGCCGGTAGGCTTCCGCTTCGACCTGCGGCATCACGCTGAGGCCGAGCGACGTGATGTGTTCCAGCCCGTGGAGACCCGCGGCAATCAACTCGCGCGCGTCGAGCACCTCGAGATGCGCCGTACAGGGGACGGCTCGCGCACGGCACACGCCAATCACGGCATTCGCGCTCGCGAACGGGAGCCTGAAATAGATTTTCAGCGCCGTCGCGCCGTCTTGGACATTTCGCTCAGCGAGTCGCCGCGCCTCCTCGGGGTCGCGGGCGACCACCGAATCGGCTGGATAGGCCGGACGTTCTCCGTCGATGTGCGGCCCCGTCGTGAAGATACGCGGCCCTGACATCCGATCCGCCGCGATCAGCCGCCGGAGCTCGTCGAACTTCTCGTTCCACTGGCCCGGGTCGCGAAACGCTGTGACGCCGTGGCTGAGCTGGCGCAACGCCAGCTTCGGATCGTTCTCGATATGAAAGTGCAAGTCGATGAGGCCCGGGAGAATCGTGCGCTCCGACAGATCGATCCTGTCTGCGCCCGCCGGGAGCGGCACCGTTTCGACCGGACCGATCCGGATGATCCGGCCGCCCTCGATGACGACCCGGGCGCGGTCGATGGGCGC
>JANNHC010000384.1:0-6806 GCA_031404215.1 Acidobacteriota bacterium | reverse complement strand
AGGCGACCTCGTCATTGGCCAGGTCCGGCCGCCCCGTGAAAGTGAAAGACATTTCGGGTTACTCAAAGTAGAGTCAATTAATGGATTGGAACCCCACGCATCCTCAAAACGGCTCCGACTGCGGCCTGAAGGGTTTCCGTCAGGAAGCTGTCAGCGAATGCCGCGCGACGTGGCCAGTCTCTCCACGATCATGTTCGCGACGACGTCGGCGCCGTCTGTGCGGGGACGTTCTGGCGGGGGTGGCTGGCAGAGCAGCCTGGTCAGCGCGTCGCGCCAGCGGCCGGCCAGGAAGGCATCAAGATCGATGTACTCGCAGCGCAGGACCCGCGGCATCTCCGCGACCATGACGTCGTATTCGACGAAGCGGCCACGCGACGTGTACAGCATCGCGGTGTCGTTCGCGACGCAGTCCGCGATGATGCCGTAGCCCGGCTTGGTGGCCACGACGTCCACGGCCGCGACGAGATCGACGTAACGCAAGCCGCGGCCGTAAATGTCTTCCTCGGCTACGCGCAGGACGGGCCCCTCGATTGAGCCCATCTGACCGGCCGGCGCGGTGACGACGACGCCGGCGTCGGAGAGGCAATCGAGCTCGTCGAAGGGAAGGCCGGCGACCCCGTAACCCCCGAAGGAGAAGAGCACCAGCGGCCGATCACACGGCAGCGACAGATCGCGCCGCACGTCCTGCGCCGTGCGGTCCGCGCGCGCGTGGCGCGCGACGAACGGTACGTCGACGACCCGCGGAATCGTCGCGAAGCCCCCATGCATCGGCAGCCGCCACCCTTCGGTCGCCTGGGCGTACGCGTTGCGCATGGCGGGGAGCAGGTCAGGCGCGGCCGCGAGCTGGCGCTCGTATCCCTCGTAGATCCAGTCCCACGTGAAATTCGACAGCACGACTGACGGTATCCCGGCGACACCGGCCGCCGTGCACGCCAGCGGCGGGGCGTCCGAGATCACGAGCCGGGCATCGTGTTCGCGAAGGATGGCGGCCTCGGCCGCACTGCGGGAAGGCAGCGTTCGATAGAATTCAGCCGCCAGCCCAATCGTGGCCGCCTCGTCGAGGCGCAGGCTGTCGATCTGGACGATGCCGGTATCGTTGTCCCCTTCGAGGAAACGGATCGGCACGCGGACGCTCTGGTCGAATAACCGACGCGGCGCCGACGTGCGCACGACCATCTCGCATTCGGGCAGCCGCGCGCCGAGCGCGTTGATGACCGCGATGTCACGCACGGTGTGCCCGAAACCGTGCCCCGAGATGTAAAAAAAGACCGATGGCACGCGGTTCACCCGACGAGAACGTCGGGGACCGGCACGGCGGGCAGCGCGACCTTCAGCACATCCTCGAGCGTGCGGACGGGCACGAAGGTCATCTCTCGGCGCACCTCGGCCGGCAGTTCCACCAGATCCTGTTCGTTCATTTCAGGCAGGATAAATGTCTTGATGCCGTAGCGCCTGGCCGCGAGCGCCTTTTCGCGAATGCCCCCGACCGGGAGCACGAGACCAGACAGCGTGATCTCCCCGGTCATCGCCACGTCGGATCGCACCGGTTCACCGCGCGCCGCCGACACGATCGCCGTCGCCATCGTCACGCCCGCCGACGGGCCGTCCTTCGGGATGGCGCCCGCGGGGACGTGGACGTGCAGGTCCTGCTTGCTCAGCGTTTCCGGCCTGATGCCGAGTGCCTCCGCCTGCTGGCGGACGTGGCTGAGCGCCGCGCGAACCGATTCCTGCATGACGTTGCCGAGCTGGCCGGTGAGCGTCAGGTGTCCGGCGCCCCCCGGCAGCAGGACGGCTTCGATGAACAGCACGTCGCCGCCGGCTTCGGTCCACGCGACCCCTGTCGCGACACCCGGGCGCGAGGTTCGAAATGCGGTCTCAGAGCGGAAGCGCGGCGGTCCGAGGAAGTCCTTCACCTGCGGCGCTTCGACCACCGCGGTGTGTGCCGCCTCTGTCGCGACGCGGGCCGCGACTTTCCGCGCGATCGTCCCGATCTGACGCTCGAGGGAGCGGACGCCTGCTTCGCGCGTGTAATCGGCGATCACCCGGCGCAGCGCGGCGTCGGCGATCTTCAGCTGATCCGCTTTGAGGCCGTGTTCCTCGACCTGGCGCGGAACGAGGTACATCGTTGCGATGTGAACTTTGTCTTCCTCCGAGTAACCGCTGAGGGAGATGAGCTCCATTCGGTCGAGGAGAGCCGGGTGGATTGTGCCGAGCTGGTTGGCGGTTGCGATGAAGAGCACGCGCGACAGGTCAATGGGAATCTCGAGGTAGTGATCGCGGAACGCATGATTCTGCGCGGGATCGAGGACTTCGAGCAGGGCCGCTGCCGGATCGCCCTGGATGCCGACCGAAATCTTGTCGATTTCGTCGAGCATGAAGACCGGATTCGACGAGCCGGCCGACTTGAGGGCCTGCACGAGCCGGCCAGGCATCGACCCGATATACGTGCGCCGGTGCCCACGGATTTCCGCTTCGTCGCGGACGCCGCCGAGCGAAATCCGCATGAACTTCCGGTTCATCGCACGCGCAATCGACTGGCCGAGCGACGTCTTGCCGACGCCCGGCGGCCCGACGAAGCAGAGGATCGGGCCCTTCAGATCTCCTTTGAGCTTCCGCACGGCGAGGTACTCGACGATGCGTTCCTTCACTTTGTCGAGATCGTAGTGATCCTCGTTGAGCACCTGTCGTGCTTCAATCGGGTCGAGCCGATCTTGGGTCGGCTTGTCCCACGGCACGTCGAGCACCCAGTCCAGGTAGGTGCGGATCATCTGGTACTCGGGCGACGCGGGGGTCATCCGCTCCAGGCGGTCGACCTCCCGACTGGCGATCGTGGCAACGGACTCCGGCAGCTTCGCCTCGGCGACCCGCTTGCGGAGTTCCGCCGATTCGCCGTCTCCCTCGCCAAGCTCGGCCTGGATCGCTTTCATCTGCTGGCGCAGCACGTACTGGCGCTGCGCGTCGGTCATTTCCTTTTCCGCCTTGGACTCGATCTGCCCCTTGAGCTCGAGAACTTCGATCTCGCGCGACAGCACCATCGAGACCGTGTCCAGTTTCACGGCCAGGCTGTCTTCCTCGAGCAGCCGCTGCCGGTCCTCCGCTTTCATGTCGAGGAGACTCGCGAGCAGGTAGGCAATCCGCAGCGGATCGTCGAGGCCCATGACGAGGGTCCTGATGTCGGGAGACAAGCCCGTGGCGAGCGACAGCGCGCGATCGACGAGCTCCTGCAGGCGGCGCACGCGGGCGTCGATGTCAATCGATCGCTCCGCCGGCTCGGGCAGCGGCTTCAACAGGGCGCGCATGAATCCGCGGTCGTTCTGCAGGAACTCGGCCCGTGCGCGCGCGACACCTTCGACGAGGATGCGCATGCCGGTCGGCGCCTTCGCCATTTGCCGGATGATCGCGACCGTTCCCACGCGGTGCAGGTCGTCGGCCGACGGCTCCTCCGCATCGCCACGCTGCAGCAGGAGCAGCACCATGCGGTCGCCGGCCAGCGCGCGGTTGATGGCCTCGATCGAGATTTGGCGTCCGACGCCGAGCGGAGCGATGGTCATTGGCAGCACGATGGTCTCGCGAAGCGGCACCACCGGCAGCTCCGAAGGAAGCGACGGGACCGGGGGAGCAGGAGTGGAAACGTCAGCGTCAGCCATGGTTTGCGTTATTGAAGCTTGAATCTCGGGGCGTCGCCGTCGGCAGCCATCCAGGCAATGCGGGCCGCGAGTTCCGTGATGCGTTCGAGTTTGGCAAAATCAATCCGCCCGGTATCGTCGTCCGGAGTGTGGTAATCGGGGTGCAATCCGGTCGTCAGAAAGAGCGCCGGCACGCCACGCTGCAGGAACGGCCAGTTGTCAGACCGGCGGATGAAGCCCTGCGCGCCGTGATCGTAGTTCTGCCGGATCGTCAGGCGGATTGTGTCATTCGCCAGTTCGGCGACGCGGGCCAGGTCAGGCGAATAGGTGTAGCCGAGCACGTGTACGACATTCTTGTTCTGCGACGCGGCCGTTTTCTCGAAGCCGCGGTACCGCGGATCAGCCGGATCCGGAATCTCTTCGTCGCGGCCAATCATGTCGAGATTCAGGTTGGCGACGATACGCCTGGCCGGAATCGGGTGTCCGGCATAATGCTCGGCGCCGAGCTCGCCCTTTTCTTCGCCGTTCCACAACGCGAAGACGACCGCGCGGGCGGGTCGAGCGCCCTCTGCCGCCGCGCGCGCAAACGCCGCCGCCATGGCGAGAACCGCCGCGGTGCCGGACGCGTTGTCGTCCGCGCCGTTGTAAATCCGGCCCGCGTCGTCGATGCCGTCGTGATCCATGTGGGCCCCGACAACCACCATCTCGCTCGATCCGCCACGCCCTTCAACTATCGCCAGGATGTTGTGCATGACGATCGGTATCGCCACCACGCCGGGATTCAGCGCCACGCGCAGCGATTGCCGCTGTTCCAGCGCACGGCGCACGGGATCGGCCGCGCGCTCGGAAATGGCGGAAACCGCGAGCGGCGCCTCGCGCATAGGGCCATACAGGCGATAGGCGGCGGCGCGAACCGAGGGACGATCCGGCCACACGTAACGCGAGTCGCCGAGATGGGACTTGATCACGATCAACCCGGCTGCCCCGTGCGCCCTCGCGTCGTCAGCCTTACGGGTGACCGCGGCGATTTCGGTCCGGTCCTCGATCGAGAGCTCGAGCGATCGCCTCAGCGGGTCCGGCGCGTCGTCGACTGCCAGCACGACGGCACCGCGGGCGTTCACCGTGGCGTAGTCGTCGTGGCCCAGCTGAGGCGCGGAAATGCCGTGTCCGACGAACACGAGCGGTCCTTCCGCCGGGCTGTCGCTCGACACCGGGAGGGGCAGGAAGTCAGGGCCGACAGCGAGATCGGCCAGCCGCGTCCCGGTGCCCGATATCGTCAGGCGCGCTCCCGCGCCCAGACGCGGCTCATACACCTCGACCGGCTGGGTGTAGTTGAGGGATGCGGGCTCCACTTTGGCCTCTCGCAGGGCTCCGACGATGTAGTTCTCCGCTTCGCGATTCCCAGGGTGGCCAAGGCCGCGGCCGGCGAACGCATCAGCAGCGAGTATGCTGACGTGCGCTCGGAGCTCGGCCGCTGTGACGTGCTGAATGGCGTCCTCGATGGCCGCGGGCAGAAGAGCCGCCGGACGAGAGACGGCGCCAAGCGTCAGGAGCCAGAGAAGCGCAACGGTGACGATACGCGGCAACATCGCTGATTGAAAGTGTACCTTAGGCGGCCAGTTGCCAGTAGGTAGACGGTTACCAGCCGGCCGTCCCAGGCGCCAGTCAGTACACGCCGGGCAGCATCCTCCAGCGAGTCGCCCTGCGGTACGCCTTGTAGTCCGCGCCGAAGGTCCGCATGAGCCCACGTTCCTCCCACGGGATGGCCAGCGCGAGGTACGCCGTGCTGACGACGGCAAACAGCGCGCGGGTGGCAGTCATGTCGGGAGCGCCGAATGTGAAGAGTGCCCAACCAAAATACAGGGGATGGCGGACAAGGGCGAAGACGCCGGACGTGGACAGCGGCACCTGCGTGGCGCGCCCGTCGAGGACCGCGCGCACGCCCGCCAGATCCAGGACGTCAAGTGCGCGGGCGCCCAGGAACGTCAGCACCAACCCCACGGCCTGCACACCCCAGCCCAGCCAGCGCCACGCGCCGTCGATGTGATACACCTCACCCGGAACCGCCATCCACCCCCAGCACACGCCGGCGAACATCACGCTCGCGACCCATGTGTAGAGCGATCGTTCGAGCTGCGGGGGCGCGATCCGGCAGACCCAGGCCTTCAGCGCGGTCCGCGCGAAGAGGCTGTGGTGGAAGGCGAACACAGTGAAGAGCAGGATGTCCGTCACGACGGGGCGCCAGAAGTCAGTCCCCGGCGCCCTGCCGCCGAATCGCACAACGTATGCATAGAGGAAGAGCGCGAGGGATGCCGCAAAGGCGAACGCGCCGGTCCACGCCACGGCAACGATCGTGGGTGATGACGCGGAAAGAGGGGCGACGCCGGTCATTCTCTGCATGGAAGCCGATGAGGCGATGTTCGCGTATGTCGCGGGGTGTAGAGGTCGAATTCTGCCGACGCCGATCGAACCACGTACACCCCGCCCGCGTGCGGCCGCTATTATAGAGGGATGGCTGGCTCAGGGATTCCCCGCGTCGCGATCACCGGCATCGGCGTCGTCTCTCCCTTTGGAGTCGGCCGCGATTGCTTCTGGCGCCACGTCCAACGCGGTTGCAGCGCGACCCGCGCCATCGTTGACTTCGACGCCTCGCCGTTTCCCTGCACCGTGGCGGCGCCGGTGCCGGCCGTTACGATCGACGACGCCATCCCGATCGACGGCCGCGCGGGGAACGGGCGCGCCGAACGAAACGGCCGTCCTGATCCGCGGCGGTACTCGAAAGCCTCGCTGATTGCCGTCGTCGCAGCGAGCGAGGCGTGGCACGACGCCGGCCTGCGGCTGAACGAACCGGGAGCCGGAGTGCTCATCGGCAGCGGGGCTGGCGGAATCGACGTCGCCGAGCGTCAGTACCAGGAGTTCTTCACCGACGGCTGGAAGCGCGTGACGCCGTATGCGATTCCCGTGTCGATCGTCGGCATGATATCGAGCGAGATCTCGATCGCGCTCGAGCTGCACGGCATCAGTCACGTGCTCTCGACCGGGTTTTCGCTGCCGAGCAGGCGCGCGACGGAGTCGTCCGGCGCGTAGGATTCGGTGTAAATGTTCTGATCGAAGACGCTGTCGCCCGTCTCCAGTTCGCGGTTCAAGCCGATGCGCTTGCCGGCGCGGTCGGTGGAGTTT
>JANNHC010000383.1:0-1982 GCA_031404215.1 Acidobacteriota bacterium | reverse complement strand
GGCTGCGTCACGCCAGACTGCTGGCCGAGCGCCTTGATTCTGCCTCAGGTTCAAGGGAGATTGTCCGCATGACGTCCGGATCCCGGGCGTGATCGCCGCTCTTCCGGGGGTGCCGCTCACCGAGACGGTCGAAGGACCTTCCACACTCGGACTGGGGGATTTCGTAAGCTCCCGTTCAACGTCCGGACGCAAGCTCGGCACCAGGGGAGGCGTCCTTCATCGCTTCGGCATGGACGACGCCTCGACTGGGGTCATGCTGCGCGACTTGATGGGAGGGGGCGGCCTCCCCGATTTCACCATCGCCTATTTCGCGGACAACGATTACGTCAGCCACGAGACCGGGCCAGTCGCGGCCCTGACGGTGATCGAACACATCGACAGGATGCTCGGCGACGCATTTGACGCCGCGGGAGGCATCGAGCGCGTGCTCGAGGACACGGTCGTCCTCGTGACATCCGATCACGGTCATTGCGACATCTTCGCGGATGCCACGCGCGCAGTCATATACCTGGACCGTCTGCTGGGGAACTTCCGGCAGGCGCCGCTGGGGCGTCCCTGGCGCCCGCGCGACGAGATCATGGTCTGCCCGAACATGCGCGCCGCGCAGATATACGTGCGCGACCCCACGCCGTACATCATCGAAAGGATCGCCGAGGCCGTTCTCGAAGACCCGCGCGTCGATCAGGTCATGTGGCGCACCGCGCTTACCCGGGAAGGTTCGACGGGTTACACGGTCAGCTCGTGTCGCGGCCGTCTCGACTTCTCGCTCTCGACCGAGCCTGGTTCGGGGGCGGACGCATTCGGCAACGTGTGGACGTGGGCGGGTGAACCCGCGGCGCTCAGCCTCGAGGGGGATGGGAGAACGCTCCTGTTCTCCGACTACCCGAACGCGTTCGAGCGGATCGCCGGCGTGCTCGAGCTCGAACACAGCGGCGAGATGTGGGTGACGGCCAAGCCCGGCTCTGAATTCGAGGTGCCTGGCGGAGCGGCGCACGTCGGCGGCGCGTCGCACGGCGCGCTCCACAAGCTCGATTCGCTCAGTCCCGTGATCCTCGCCGGCGGAGGGGTCCGGCAGCGGCTTCCCCGCGACGTACGGCTGGTGGACATCGCCCCGCTATGTATGCAACTCCTGGGCATTCCGATGCGCTACCGCGTCGGCGATCCACGTTTCGGGGCCTTGAAGTAGGCAGGGGGGATCACGACCTGCTCCGTTTGTATCGAATTGGTCGGTACTTCGGGAACCACATCGCGCGGCTCACGGTTTCTTCGAGGCCGGGCAGAATCTCCGGCGCAGCGTGGCCTTCGGAGACGGCGCGCCGGATCACGGCGCACGCCACGGCATGCGAGCAGTCCCGAATGCGCGTCAACTCGGGGTAGACCGCGCCCTTTTCCAGATCCGCCGGGCTCACCAGGTGAGCCAGCGCCTTCGCGGCATCAAGGAACATGGCGTCGGTGACGCGTGGCACGCCTCCCACCCACAGACCCAGTCCGACGCCCGGAAAGACGAACGCGTTGTTCCCCTGCCCGATGCGGTGCGTCCGGCCACGATAGTGGACCGGATCGAACGGACTGCCGGTGGCCACGATCGCGCGGCCATCGGACCATTGAATCGCCTCCGCCGCCGTACACTCGCTCTTGCTCGTCGGATTCGACAGCGGAAACACCATTGGACGATCGTTGACGGCGGCCATCGCGCGGACCACCGCCTCCGTGAACAGACCGGCCGTGCCCGACGTGCCGACGAGAATCGTCGGCGAGAAATTGCGTATGGTTTCCTCCAGCGTGATGTGCGCGGGATCGCTGCACACGTAGGTCGCCACCTCCCCGACCGGCCGGGCGTAGGCCGCCTTGAAGTCCTCCATCCCCGTCCGTGCCTGCGTCACCAGTCCCCGACTGTCCACCGTGCATATGCGTTGCCGGGCCTCCTCGAAGGAGAGCCCCGCCTCGCGCAGCGCCGACACGAAGAGGTTGGCAATCCCCTG
>JANNHC010000382.1:0-19981 GCA_031404215.1 Acidobacteriota bacterium | reverse complement strand
GCTATGTGCAGAACGAAGGGGATATCGGCGTCCCGACCAAAGGACCGTATGAAATTGCCTATGGTTCGCTCGTGTCGAAGCGTGGCCAAGGGGAAGTCGACAACCTGCTCGTACCGGTCTGCATTTCCAGTTCGCACATCGCGTTCGGCTCGATCCGGATGGAACCGGTCTTCATGATCCTAGGCCAGTCCGCAGCGACGGCAGCCGTATTGGCGATCGACGCCAACCAGTCCGTTCAGGACGTCCCTTACGCGCGGCTCCGCGAGCGACTGCTTCGAGACGGCCAGACCCGCGTGCAAGGCCACGGCGTCGATGAGTGCGCTGTCTGGCTCGTCGCCTGAAGTCTCCCCGGTACCCGGTACCCTTCTGATCATCCAACGTGGATGCGCGGGCGCCGCGTCGGATCGGGCTCCGCCTGCCGCAGCACTTCGCGTGTAACCGGCGCGGTGTCGCCTTCGCCTAAGGCGAGGAACTTCAACAGGTACGCAATCGGGTTACCCTCGGTCCACCCGAAGTACGCGTGTGGAATTCTCCCCGTCTCGTCCCGGCAGAACAGCAGAAGGGCGGCGATCGCGTTCGGAATCGCCGGGCTCTCGCAGCGGAGCACCCGGTGCCTGCCGACCTCTGCGCCCGTGACTTTCAGCGTGTTCGAGAACTCCGACACATCTCCGGGGCGCACTTCGACGAACAGGACGCGCTCGTCTGGCGGAAGATGGTGTGACTCGCGCGCCTCGCGAAGCTTGTGGGCGTACTCCTCGACATCGCCGAGATCGGGCCGGTTCGCGATGATCCGCACCGGGGCACCGGCGGCGGCGTTGATAAAGCTCCTCGCCAGCGCGTCGGCTTCCACCCCGTGGACCCGCAGTTCCGTCGACCGCAGGACGCGGGACGTCATCGACGTCACGATGATGGTGACGATGAAGATTGACGCGATCTTGATCCCTTCCGGCCTTTCGACGATGTTGACGATGGTCGTGTAGGCAAACACCATCGTCAGAAGCAGGTAGCCGCGCCACTCCTGCCGGGCGCGACGGGCCGCCAGCGTGACCGCCAGCGCCGCCGAGCCCATCAGCACCAGCACCCCCGTCGCGTACGCGCCCCCCTGCGAGTTCACGTCCGCGTTGAACGCCAGCGTGACCAGGAATGTGATGACCGTGAAGATCACGACAAGCGGTCGGTTCGCCTTGGCCCATTCGGGCGCCATCCCGTACCGGGGGAGATAGCGCGGAACGAGGTTGAGCAGGCCCACCATCGCGGACGCGCCGGCAAACCAGAGGATCGAAACGGTGCTGAAGTCGTACATCGTGCCGAATACGTGCCCCAGATGTTCATGCGCGAGGTAGGCCAGCGCGCGGCCGTACGCCTCACCACCTTCCTGGAACGCCGCGGAGGGAACAAGTAACGTCGTGATCACGCTGGTGGCGACGAGCAATACGCTCATGATGATCGCCGCGGTCGCGAGCAGCTTCCGCGTATTTCGAATGCGGCCGGTGGGTTGCGCCTCGGTATCGCCGGGGTCGCCTGCGACGAGCGGCATGACCGCCACGCCCGTTTCAAACCCGGAAAGTCCAAGCGCCAGTTTAGGAAAGAGGGTCAATGCGACGGCAATCATGGGCAGCGCGCCGCCGTGTTCGATGAGGACCGCTGACTGCCATGCCCGGAAAAGATCGGGCCTTCCCCATAAATAGTGCATGCCCCAGACGACGAGAACGAAGTTCAGGACGAGGTAGACACCGACGATCGGTACCGCGAGCCATACGGCTTCACGGAAGCCTCTCAGAAAGAGGGCGCCGAGCGTGGCAAGCAGGACGAGCGTCAGCGGGAGCGGGCGCTTCACCCACTCCGGCGCCAGCGGGTTCTCCATGATGTGCGCCGTGGCGTCAGCCGCCGACATGGTGATGGTGATGATGAAGCCGGTCGCGGCAAACCCCAGGAGGCAGAGGACCAGCGCCTTGCCACGCCAGCGTGGCAGCAGCTCTTCCAGAACGGCGATGCTGCCTTGGCCATGAGGGCTGAGCTCCGCGATGCGCCGGTACATCGGCAGCGCGCCGAACAGCGTGAGGAGTACCAGGACGAGCGTCGCCAGGGGTGAGAGCAGGCCGGCGGCGAGAAATGCGATGCCTGGCTGATACCCCAGCGTCGAAAAATAATCGACCCCGGTCAGGCACATGACGCGCCACCACGCGGACTGATGTCCCGCACTCGCGTGTGGGCCTGGCCGCTGCCGTACGCCTTCGAGGAACCAGATCTGGAACCGGCGCCGCCGCCGGAGGGTCAGTCCGTAGCGCATGGGCGGTCAGATCTCGCCACGCGCCGCCGCGAGCTCGAGCTGCTCATCGGTGGCTTCGACGAATTCGCCCTGCCACTTGGCAATGACGACCGTCGCCAGGCAGTTCCCGATGACGTTTGTCATCGTGCGCGCCATGTCCATCAGCTCGTCCACGCCGAGAATCAACGTGACCCCTTCGAGCGGCAACCCGTACATCGCGAGGGTGCCGGCGAGAATAACGAGCGAGGCACGGGGTACGCCGGCCACGCCTTTGCTGGTGAGCATCAGCGTCAGCAGCATCGTGATTTGCTGACCGATCGACAGCTCGACGCCGGCAGCCTGCGCCACGAAGACCGAGGCGAGCGACAGGTAGAGAGTGGTCCCGTCGAGATTGAAGCTGTACCCCAGTGGAAGCACGAACGACACGATCCGCCTGGGCACGCCCAGGCGCTCCAGGACTTCCATGGCGCGCGGCAGGGCCGCCTCGCTGGACGTGGTGGAGAAAGCGATAATCGCCGGCTCTTTCACGGCGCGAATGAACTTCCGGATCGGGACCTTGAAGATGAGCGCAATCGGCAGGAACACGCCGAGGATTAGCACCGCGAGCGCGCAGTACAAGGTCGCGACGAGCCAGGCGAGGTTGTACAGCACGCCGAGTCCGCCGTGGCCGACCGTGTAGGCAATGGCTGCCCCGACACCGATCGGCGCGTAGTGCATCACGATGTTCGTGAACTTGAACATCGCCTCGGCCAGCGCTTCACACCAGGCGAGCACCGGACGGCCTTTCTCGCCAATCATCCCGAGCGCGATGCCGAAGAAAATGCTGAAGACGACGATCTGCAGCACGTCCCCCTTCGCCATCGCGTCGATGACGGATTCGGGCACGACGTGCAGCAGGATCTGGTCCCAGGTCTGCGCCTTGGCCGTGATCTCCGACTGCTGCCCCATCGGCAGGTTGACGCCGACTCCCGGCTTCGTCAGGTTGACCGCGACCAGGCCAATCACTAGCGCCAGCGTCGTCACGATCTCGAAGTAGATGAGCGCGCGCAGCCCCATGCGGCCGACGATCTTGAAGTGGCCGGCGCCGGCGATGCCCGCGACGAGGGTCGCGAAGATCAGCGGCGCGATGATCATCTTGATCAGCCGCAGGAACAGCTGGCTGAAGGGCCTGAAGTAGATCGCGTACTCCGGGTGTGTCGCGTCAATGATCGCACCGGCGATGATGCCGAGGAAGAGGCCGATGAAGATCTGCCGGGTGAGTGTGAGGCCGCGCCGCGGCGTTGAAGGGGTTTGGGCCTGTTCCATTCGAATAATGTCCTCCCCGGAGGCGCCGGGGCATCCGGGAATTCTATCCGAACTCAGCCGGCCGTCAGTGCGTCGCGACCAGAGCGGGGCCACCTTGGGCTCGCCGCTCGGCGGGGGGAAGATGTCAGCCGTCGATCGGATGCAAACCCGCGTACACTGCGCGCGGCGCAGACTCACATCCATAGTGAGCGTGCAGTGAGTTCTCTCGGGTCCAGGCCGGCTGCTCGACCCAGCTGGCGCTGCCGCTCCGGCAGGTCACACTTGAACCGCCACTCGTCGGATCGACCACCCGCCGCGGCGAAGGCCTCCAGCCACTGCGGCCACCACGTGACGAGGCGTTTCGCAATCGGCTCGATGATGAGCACGTGTGCGCCCTGTTTGCGGGCGTCGATGAGGCGCGCCAGCAGAGCGGTCCGCGCTTCCTCAGGGATTTCGTTCACCGAATAGGCCGCGAGGATGCCGTGTCCTTTGCGTCCCCGGATGGGCGCGCGCTCGATATCGCCCTGGCCCGCATAGCCCGTGATGCCCAGGATCCGGTAGGTCCAGTTGGCCTCGGCGACGGCCCACGGGTGACGGTCCAGGCCGTTGATCGTGCACCTGGGGCTCTCGAGCGCCCACGCCGCGCCGGACACACCGGCGCCGCAGCCAAGATCCAGGATCTGCGCGACATACCGCGCACGGTCAATCGCTCGAACGATTTCGCGGGTGATCAGGAAGTGCAACGGCCCGTAGTAGAGCGCAAAGGCCGCCCGCTTGCCGGCGCCGTCGAGCGCCCCGCCGCGCGCAAGCTTCGCGCGCCGTTCGACGTAGCACGACGACAACGCACGCAGCGCGCGCCCCGCCTCGGACGGCGTCAGGTTGGCGAGGTGGCGCGTGTCGAGCGCCGACAACCACGCAGAGACGAGGTCCTCCGGCATGTGACCACAGCATATTCCGACATTGAACTCGCCGCGCTTGCGGCCTGCTACGACGGATCGCGCAGAGGCCGCTGAGAACGCGGAGAGCCGCGCCCGGTTGCGGCATTCCAAGCGACCTGTGGCCGGGCAGAGCCCGGCCCGGGTGGAGGACACGAGAGAACCAGATCAAAACGGCCCATGATCGTGAGCCGTTTTGATCTGGGTCTCTCGTGTCCTCCACCGCGGCTTCGCCGCGCAGGTCGCTCTTTATGTCCAAAAAGAGTGATCGTCTCTGCGACCTCGGCGATCTCCGCGCGAGATCCGCAGGGAAACTTACAACTCGACCTGCATGCCGAGTTCGACGACGCGGTCGGGCGGAATTTTGAAGAACGCGTTCGCGCGGACGGCGTTGCGGGCGATGAGGACGAACAGGCGTTCGCGCCAGAGCGGGAGGCCCGGGCGGCGCGTCGCAAGCAGCGTTTCGACGCCGAGAAAGAACGTCGTCTCGGCCAGATCGATCGGAAAACCGCGCACGGACGCTTCGCGCAGCGCCTCCGGGACGTCCGGTTCCTCCATGAAGCCGTACCGTAACGTCAGCCGATAAAAACCCTGCCCGAGCGACGCGACCTCGGTGCGATCGTCCAGAGAGACGTGGGGCACGTCGCTCGTCACGACCGTCAGCAGGACCACGCGTTCGTGGAGCACCTTGTTGTGCTGAAGGTTGTGCAGGAGGGTCGGCGGCGTACCCTGCAGGTTGCTCGTCATGAAAATCGCGGTGCCCGTGACCCGTTGCGGCGGGAACGCCTCGATGTCTGTCAGGAACCGGTCGAAGGGGTAGAGTCGCTCGCGCATCCGCTCCGCGAGAAGCGCGCGTCCCCGCTTCCACGTCGAAAGCCCCGTATAGACGATGGCTCCGATGACGAGGGGAAACCAGCCGCCGTGCGCGATCTTGGTGAGGTTGGCGCCGAAGAAGCCCAGCTCGATCAGGAAAAAGAACATCGCGAGCGATCCCGCGACGGCGCGCCGAACGCCCCACGCGCTCCGCGCAACCAGGTACGCCAGCATGGTCGTGATCAGCATCGTCAGCGTCACGGCCATGCCGTACGCGGCGGCCAGCGCGCTCGAAGATTTGAAGCCGAGCACGAGACCGATGGTGGCAACCATCAGCCCCCAGTTCACCTGCGGAATGTAAATTTGCCCCTGGTGCTGGGACGAGGTGTATTGGATGTCCAGCCGCGGTGAGTACCCGAGCTGGATCGCCTGGCGTGTCAGCGAGAACGCGCCGGAGATCAAGGCCTGCGATGCGATGATGGCCGCCATCATCGCCAGTCCGACGAGGGGGTACAGCGCCCAGCGCGGCGCCATCAGGTAGAAGGGGGACGCTGCGGTCGAGGGATCGGCGAGGATCATCGCGCCCTGGCCCAGGTAATTCAGGAAGAGGGCCGGCAGGACAATCACGAACCACGCCAGCCTGATCGGCTTTCGTCCGAAGTGCCCCATGTCCGCGTAGAGCGCTTCGCCGCCCGTGACGACCAGGAAGACGGAGCCCAGCACGACAAAGCCGGGCCACCCGTTTGCCGCGAAAAATGTCAGCGCGTGGAGCGGGTTGAATGCCGTGAGCACGCTCGGCTCGCGGCCGATCCACCGAAGCCCGAGGACGGCGATCGTCACGAACCACAGGACCATCACGGGCCCGAAGAGCAGGCCGACGCGCGCGGTCCCGTGCGACTGAATCATGAACAGGCTGACCAGGATGACGACCGTGATTGGAACGATATAGGGCTCGAAGATGTGTGTCGCGACCTGGAGGCCTTCCACGGCCCCGAGCACCGAGATCGCGGGCGTGATCATGCCGTCGCCATAGAGGAGTGCCGCACCGAACAAGCCGAGCGCTACGAGCATCGCGCGGCTCTTGCGGGTGGCGTCGGGCGACTTCGCGACGAGCGCCAGCAGCGCCAGGATGCCACCTTCGCCGTTGTTGTCCGCGCGCATGACGAAGAGGATGTACTTGATCGAAATGATCAGCGTGAGCGACCAGAAGATGAGCGACAGCACGCCGAGCACGTTCTCCGGCGTGGGAGCCACGCCGTGCACCGCGTGAAAGCACTCGCGCAGCGCGTAGAGCGGGCTCGTGCCGATGTCGCCGTAAACGACACCGATGGCGCCGAGCGTCAGGAGTCCAAGACCCGAGGCGTGCTCCGGGTGTGGATCGTGGGAGGCCGCACGGGAATTCGAGGGCGAAGACGATGAGGAGGAACTACCAGAAAGCAGCCGCCAGACCCCTGTCAAGAAGGGCATTCAACAGACCTCCAAGGCGCCTGCGAGGTTAGCTGACGGGCTGGAGGTTGAAGGTCCCCCTCCGGGTGAGAGCCCCGGATATGCCCCTAGCGAGCCGCTGGCCCACCTACTGGTTCCCCCGCTCCGCACCGTGAGGTCGGCGGATTCGGCGTCATCGAGCATACGCCCGAGCGACAGCGGCGTCAAAAGTGCGATGTTGGCCCGATCCATAAAATCCGGCTGAGTAACCGTTTCCGCCGTCAGAACGCTCGGGAGGGAAAAATGAGTACACGTGTGCCTCGACCCGTCGTTCTACTTGTGATCCTGGTGTTTGGAGGGGCCGCACTCCTTGCGCAGGCGACGCGCCCGGGCGAGACGATGCAGTTGTGGGAGTACCACACACATCTGACCCGAGAGCGCGGCGTTGCGGCCGAATCGAGGACCGACGCTCGCCGCGGCGCGACCTCCACGGCGGATGCCGTCTTGAACTCGTGGGGACAGGAAGGATGGGAACTCGTCGGCGTCACCCGCCGTGAGGTGCGCGTGGATGACACCATCCAGGCAGAAACGCTGTACGCCTTCAAAAGGCCGCTTCGGGTTGTGAATCGCTGAGCCCGGCGAAAAGTCCCGTCGCGCCCATGGCTGGGGCGGACCAGTCGGCCGTGTTTCGCTCATCCTGTACTTGAACGCTGAGGACTGATTTGGCAGTGACAAAGAGGCGGGCCTCGATACGGTCGGCCGACTGATCGATGACGGCATTGCCGTAGCGATCAAGTATGCCGTGACACTCGACGATCCCCTTCACGATCCGTATGAGCGGCTGCTCCGCCGCTTCGATCGCAGCCGGGTGATTCACGGGCATGGGGAGCGTTCAGCCGTTGCCCACATGCGCAAGTTCAATTAGAGAGGGCGCCGGCCGGCTCAGGGCTTAAAAGGACCCGGGTGTAGGCTGGCTTGCCCAGCCGTAGCCGCTCGAAGAGCGGCGAAGGCTGGCGGAGAGGGAGGGATTCGAACCCCCGGAACCGTTTCCGGTTCAGTGGTTTTCAAGACCACCGCCATCGACCACTCGGCCACCTCTCCGTATTCAAGAGTCGTTGCATTGCAACGACTTGCGACAGAAAATCCGATCTTACGCCACGTGCGTCCAGTTGCGACTATTTGAATGCACGGCAGCTATTCGGGTAGAGAAAACGACCTCGGGGGGTACCGCACGGCCGCGCACCGAGCAGGATGTTCGCGAATGGGATTTGGGATATCGTGCGGGCATGCCGGTTGCGTGGACCGTTGAACCCAAGGGGCAGTTCGTGGTGCTGTTGCCGAGCGATCCCTCCACCATCGAGGAATGGCGAGCCGCGATGATCGCGATTCTCGAAGCGCCCATTTCTCGCCCCCACCTCACGATGCTGGTCGATCGTCGCACGGGCGAAACGGTGTCCGCTGAGTTTGTGACCCATATGGCCAGGTTCTTCGCCGAGCACAAAGAGGCCCTTCTCCACAGCCGCACAGCCATCGTCGTTAGCGATGACGCCGCGTTTGGAATGGGCCGCATGACCGAGCTGAAATCGCAACTCGACAACGCTGACTCTACGATTCGAGTGTTTCGCAGCTACGATGCCGCCGTCCCCTGGCTGACGACCCGCTGATGACGCTCGAACGATCGCCATGTACATCGTCCAATCGCCGATGATCCACGTCGTCCTCATGGGTCTTGCCGCACTCGCCGCAGCCTCGGGCGCGGCTGCGCAGCAGGGCGCCGAGCGCGTTCTCGAAATCTCGGCGTCCGACGCGGCCGCTCACGTGATCAAGCGGGCCGAACCCCTCTACCCGGCAAGCGCCCTCGCCGCCGGCGTTGAAGGCGTCGTGCGGCTCCGCGCGACGGTCGGACGCGATGGCGCCGTCCGGACAGCGACCCTCGTGAGTGGCTCGCGGTTGCTCGCGCCGGCCGCGATCGAGGCCGTGAAACACTGGCTCTACACCCCGTTTACCGCGGACGGACAGCCCGTCGCCGCGAGTTTCGACGTGGACGTGCCGTTCGTCGTGCCCGGCCGGGAGGGACGTGATGTCGAGGCGGATGCCCGTGCGTCCACCTTCTTTCACGCGCAATGGGAGGCGTGTCGGAGGCTGGTTGCCGCCCGCACGATGCAGGAGCCGGCAGCGAACTGCCTGACGCTCCCGGAACTCGCCCAGTTGCTGCCACCCGATCGCCAACTCGAACGGGCGCACGCGCACGAGGCCGTCGGGATGCTGCGGTTCAGCCGCGGCGCCTACGCGGAGGCGCTCGGTGCATTCGAGCGCGCACTCGCCGTGCGCCAGGCGATTTCGCGCGAAGACGACGCGGATCTGGGAATGGCGTATCACGCGGTTGCCTGGGGCCATCGGATGGCCGGCAACGCCGCCGAGGCGCGTCGCAACTACGACGCCGCCGAGACGACGCTGCGCAAGTCACTCGAGTGGGTCAACACGCTCGACGAAACCGCCGCGAACTCCCGTCAGCTGCACGAGGAGTTTCGGGTCCGGTACACGAAAAACCTGCAGACGATCCTGACGGATTTTGTCGCGTTTCTCAGACACAGCGGCGAGGCGGGAGAGGCGGCCGCCGCCCAGGTCCGCCTCGAGGCCTTGAAAAAGTCGTGACGACGTACCCCGGCATTCACGCAGCACGCCGTGGCCGGCCATGCCGGTTGCGCCGGAGACTGCCGAGAAGGACGATGACATCGCGTGTCGACATGGGACGAAGCCCGGTCATCTCAGTCGTCGGTTCGCGCCTGGATCTTTTCGAGTCCGCCCATATACGGCCGTAACGCCTCGGGCACCACGACTGAACCATCGGCCTGCTGGTAGTTTTCGAGAATGGCAATCAATGTACGGCCGACAGCGAGGCCTGAACCGTTGAGGGTGTGCACAAACTCGGCCTTGCCGGTTCCGGCGGCGCGGAACTTGATGTTCGCCCGGCGGGCCTGGAACGCCTCGGTGTTGCTGCAGCTGGAGATCTCCCGATAGGTTGTCTGGCTCGGGAGCCAGACCTCGATGTCGTAGGTCTTCGCCGTCGCGAATCCCATGTCGCCGGTGCAGAGCAGCATCGTGCGATACGGGAGCTCGAGCCGCTTGAGAATTTCCTCCGCGTTTCGCGTCAGCGCTTCGAGCTCGTCGTACGAATGCTCGGGCGCCGTGAATTTGACGAGCTCGACCTTGTCGAACTGATGCTGCCGGATCAGCCCCCGGACGTCGGCGCCGTATGACCCCGCTTCCGATCTGAAACAGGGGGTGTAGGCCGTGTAGAGCAACGGCAGCAGGCGCCCGTCGAGAATCTCGCCGCGATGGAGATTCGTGAGCGGCACCTCGGCCGTCGGGATCAGGTACAGGTCCCAGTCGCCCGCGATCTTGAACAGATCCTGTTCGAACCTGGGTAGATTCCCGGTGCCGCGGAGCGCGTCCGCATTCACGAGAAACGGTGGCTCGACTTCAAGGTATCCGTGCTCGCGGGTATGAAGGTCGAGCATGAAGTTGATGAGCGCGCGGGCCAGCCGCGCGCCGGCGCCCATCAGCACCGAGAAGCGCGAGCCGGACATCTTGGTCGCACGCTCGAAATCGATAATCCCGAGCGCGGGCCCGAGGTCCCAGTGGGCGCGCGGCTCGAAGTCGAACGCTCTCGGCTCGCCGCACCGGCGAACCTCCTGGTTGTCGTCCGCGCCCTTGCCGACGGGCACGCTCACATGCGGCAGGTTGGGAATCGTCAGCAGCAGCGTCGAACGCTGCTGTTCCACCAGGTCCAACTGGACCTCGAGCTGCCGGATCTGAAGGGCGCGCGTCTTGTTCGCCGCGAAGATGTCCGAAGCGTCCTTCCCCTGGCGCTTCGCGCGCGCGACCTCGTCGCCGGAAGCGTTCTGTTCCCGCTTCAGCCCTTCGATCTCGGGAATCAGCCGGCGCCGGCGCGTTTCGAGCGTCGCGATCTGCTCGAGTTCGGCGTCCGGCTCGAGACCCCTGCTGCGGAGGCCCGAACGGACGGCGTCCATGTGATCCCGGACGTACGCGGCATCGAGCATGGCTAAATCCTATACCTATACCGTCCAGCGGTTTTCAGAGACGACGCGCAAATTGAGGTACGATGCCCGGGCCCGAGGGCGGGTGGAGCATGCAGATGAACAGCGTCATTCGAAAAGCGGTCTTCCCAGCCGCGGGGCTTGGCACGCGGTTTCTCCCCGCGACAAAGGCGCAGCCGAAGGAAATGCTGCCGCTCGTTGACAAGCCGATCATCCAGTACGGCGTTGAGGAAGCGGTGGCTTCGGGGGTGGACAACATCATCCTCGTCACGGGCCGCGGCAAGAACGCCATCGAGGATCACTTCGATGTCTCGGTCGAGCTGGAGACGTTCCTGGAGGCGCGCGGGAAGAAGGAGCTGCTCGCCGAGGTCAAGAAGATCTCGAACCTGATCAACTTCGCGTACGTCCGGCAGGGAGAGCCGCTGGGCCTGGGCCACGCGGTGCTCGTCACGCGCGCGCTCGTCGGCGATGAACCTTTCGCGGTCATCCTGGGGGACGACGTGATCGACGCGAACCCGCCGGCGCTGCGGCAAATGATCGACGTGTTTCACGAGATGGACGGGCCGGTGCTCGCGATCGAGCGGGTGCCGCGGGAAGACGTGAGCTCGTACGGGATCATCGACGCCGAGGAGATCAAGCCCGGCGTCTACCGGATTCGCGACCTGGTCGAAAAGCCGCCGCGCGACGAGGCGCCGTCAGACCTGGCGATCATCGGCCGATACATCCTCACGCCGGACATCTTCCCCGCGCTCGAGGCCACCGTGACGGACCGGACGGGGGAAATCCAGCTCACCAACGGGCTTCGCCAGCTGTTGAAATCACGGCCGCTCTACGGATGCCGCATCGACGGGGTGCGCCACGACACGGGCAACAAGCTCGGGTTCCTGAAGGCGGTCGTGTATTACGCGCTCCGCCGGCCGGATCTGGCGCAGCAGTTCCGGCAGTACCTGAAAGACATCGATCTCGATCGGGTGGAGTCGATGCGGTAGGAAACCACGACGGCCCGGCCCGACCCCGCTTCCGGAACCCCAGACTGCGCCGGCCTTTGACTCCTCTTACTCCGATTTCGTGCTCTTCGTTGGCGAGCTGTCGCTCGTCTTCTTCGTTGAGGTGCTGTCACTCGTCTTCTTCGTTGACGAGCTGTCGCTCGTCTTCTTCATTGACGAGCTGTCGCTCGTCGAGGGGGTGCTGCTGTCGGCCTTCGCGCCAGGTTCGCTCTTCTCGGATTTTTCAGACGAGCTGCTCGTCCCGTCTGACGGCCCGGCGTCGGTCGAGGATTTCTTGGCGTAGTCGGTGATGTAAAAGCCGGAGCCCTTGAACTGAATCGCGGGCGATGAGAACAGCTTACGGACCGGCCCCGTCCCGCATTTCGGGCAGGTGTCGATCGGCGGATCGGAATACTTCACGATCTTTTCAAATCGGTGGTCGCACGATTCGCACTGATATTCGTACAAAGGCATGACGTTGAACCCTGACGCACGATCCGCGGCTTGCGGGTCGCGAGTGTCGTTATTCCAGCATGTCGCCGTTCTGTTCACCGAGCATCAGTGCGCGATGCAGCCACACCGGCACGGTGCCGTTGGCCAGCAGGGCGTCGTGAAATCCGCGCAGCGAGTATGTCGCCCCGGCATGCGCCTTGTAGTCCTCGCGGAGCTTGAGGAGCATCAGCTTGCCGGCGCTGTACAGAATGTAAGACGGATCGAACGTGCCGCGCTCAGCCTCCCGCCGTGCGCTGGACTCCTCGAGAAACGCTTCGTCGCGGAAGAACCGCACCCCCTGCTCGACCGACATGTCCTCGCAGTGCAGGCGGATTCCCACGATGAACCGGCAGAGGCGGATGAGCGCTTCGGCAAGCTGTCCGAGCCGGACGGTGTGATCGTTCTTGCGGAACCCCTCCTCGATCATCATCTGCTCGCAGTAGTGCGCCCAGCCTTCGACGAAGGCGGTCGAGGAGAAGAGAATCGATTTGCGGAGCTTCGCGTCTACCTGGCGCAGGTGCTGATAGTGGAGAAAGTGGCCCGGGTAGACCTCGTGAATCGAGATCGACCACAAAGCGCCGAAGCTGAAGTCTCGCAGGTGCTCCTTCTTGCGCTCGACCGTCCACGACGGTTCGACGTCGGTGATGTAGTAAAAGGCGCGAAGGGGCCGGGCTTCGAACGGACCGGGAGTCCACATGCTGGCGAACGTCCAGCGATAGAAACGGGGGGTCGGCGCGACTTCGACCGGGGCCCCGTTGGGAATCGTGACGATGCGCTGACGGTTGATGAAGTCCGCCAGGTCGGCGAGCTGCTGCTGGGCGACGGGAATCAGCTGGCCGGCCGCGGGATGGTCGTCCTTCGCCTTCGACCAGGCCGCCATCGGGTCCCCGCCGTTGCCGCGTGACGCCACGCGGCGGAACTCCTCCTGCGTCCGCTGCAGTTCGCGGAGCGCGATCGCGAGCAACCGATCGGCGCCGAGCGTCATACCCTCGTCCAGCCGGAATTTCTGCTCGAAACGATCGCGGCCGAGGCGGAACGACCCTTTGCTGCGCGGCGCCAGGTCGCGCTCGAGATACTCGATGTAGCTGCCAATCGCGGTGGCGGCCTCGGTGCACGCGTCGGCCAGGTCGCCAAGCAGGTGGAGATCGCCCAGGTCCCCGAACGCGCGCGGCAGATCCTCGTCGACGAAGCGCAGCGTCCCGCGCATGCTCTCGAGGCCGACCTTGACGAAGATGCCCGGCGGATCCTTGATGTTGTCGCGCGCGCTCTGGATGAAGCGCGGCACTTGCCGGAGCTTCGACAGGACTCGGCGGGCGCGCTCAGAGAGCGGCGCATAATCAAAGAGCGCCTGGCCCGCCAGGCTCGTCGCAAGGAGGTCCGCGTAGTGCTGCGGATTGCGTTCCCAGGGCCGCACTTCCTCGAGGTCGAACAAGCGCCCGCGAATGCCCGCGTCGAGCGCCGGTCGTTCGAGCCGCTCGATGTCGGTCAGACGCGCCGGATCGATCGAGGCCAGGCGACGCGCAAACCCGCCCAGGTCGCGAATCTGGCCGTCAATTGCCTGGCGGCTCCAGTCCTCCAGCAGGTCGTCGTGCAGGTGGACGCCGTCGAAGGTCGCGTTGGTGGGATGGACTTCGTAAAGATACGACAGGTATTCGTCTACGAAATGCGGCAGAGGTTCGGCTGAATACATTTGCTACAATCGGCCGGCCCATCATGCCCGGCACTCTCTATGTGGTCGCAACACCCATAGGCAACCTCGAGGATGTTACGCTGCGGGCCCTTCGCGTCCTGCGCGAAGTCTCCCTCATCGCGGCGGAGGACACCCGCCGGACAGCGCGCCTCCTTCAACACTACTCCATCTCGACGCGCACGACGAGCCTGCACGAGCACAACGAGCGATCGAAGACGGGATCCCTCATCGCGCGCCTCACCGCCGGCGAGTCGATCGCGCTCGTCTCGGACGCCGGCACCCCTGGCATCTCCGACCCCGGCACCCTTTTCATTGCGGCGGCCCATGCCGCGGGAATTCGCGTGGAGCCGGTGCCCGGCGCGAGCGCCTCGCTCGCGGCCCTCTCCGCATCGGGTCTTTCCGGGCGGGAGTTCATTTTCGCTGGCTTCGCTCCAAATAGGTCAAAAGCCAGACAAAACTGGCTTGCCACGATGGCGACCGAGCCCCGGGTCATGATTTTCTACGAGGCTCCCCACCGGATTCGCCTCACGCTCGAGGATATGCTGGCCATCTTTGGTGACCGGCTCATTGCCCTGGGCCGTGAACTCACCAAGGCCCACGAAGAATTGGTCGTTAGACCAATATCAAGGCATCTTTTGGAGCTGAAGGAAGAACGGGGCGAGTTCACATTGGTGGTTTCGGGCTTTCCGGCGGATTCTATCTTAGAGAGGCAGCCCCCGGCGGCCGCCGACATCGCTCTTGAATTTGGTTATTTGACCAATACAAACGGGTTGAATCGACGTGAGGCTATTAAGTACTTGGCCTCTCGGTACGGCCTCGCGTCTCGGGAGGTCTTCTCTCTGTTGGAACAAGCCAAAAATTAGTCTGTATGACCTAATTGTAGCGTCTGTGTACCATGAGGTATCTGCCCCTTGACCCTCATGAAGCTGTTTTGTTACTGTCACCCCGCTACACAGCAGGAGGCGCATTGGCGAAACAGCGTCGGCCCGGCAAGAGACCCGCCACAAGCACCCGGCGCGTCAAGCGGACCGAAACCAGAAAGTCCGCTGCTCCACGCACCCGGAAGGCGGCCGGCCCATCGCGGACGAAGCGTGCTGCCAGGCCTGTTCCCAAGGCCTCGCCAGCCGCCGCGGCGCCGGCGCACGCCGCCGCAGCCCCTGCCGCCGCCAGGAAGCCCGGTTTCTACGAGGCCGTGGCAATCTACGAGCGTGGCGTCCAGGCGCTGCAGCGCCACGACTTCCAGGGCGCAGCCGGTTTTTTCCGCACGGTTCTCGAACGATACCCAGACGAACGAGAGTTGATCGAGCGGGCACGCCTCTACCTGCGCGTCTGCGAGCGCGAAACCTCTCGTCAGCCTGCGGCTCCCAAAACCCCCGCCGAACGCGTCTATGCGGCCACCGTGGCGCTGAATTCGGGGGATCACGCGGGCGCCCTCGATCACCTCCAGCGGGCCCTCGGCGAGGACCCTGAGAGCGATCACGCCCACTACATCATGGCGGTGGCTCTCGGCATGCGGAGTCGTACAGACGAGGCGCTCGAACATCTACGACAGTCAATTGCCCTAAATCAGGAGAACCGCGGGTTAGCCAAGCAGGATCCCGACCTCGATTCCCTCCGCAATCACTCCAGGTTCAGGGACGCGCTCGATACCCCTCCCGCACCGAACCGTCGACGCCCGGCTCGCCGCCGCTGAAACCGGCTCGACCACGAGTAGCAGCGGCTACACTAGTGGCCTGCCATGTCGCACATCCACGTCGTCGTACTCGCCGCAGGCAAGGGAACCCGCATGAAATCGGGCTTGCCCAAGGTGTTACATCGGGCGGCCGGGCTCCCACTCATTGAATACACCCTCCGGGCAGCCGAGTCGCTGGCACCCTCGACCATCGTCGTCGTTGTGGGCCACCAGGCGGACCAGCTGAAGGCTGCCCTCGCGAAACGGCTGGGCCTCGGCTTTGCAGTGCAAGAGCCTCAGCTCGGCACGGGGCACGCGCTGCTGCAGGCCGAGCCTCTGCTGCGTGGTGCGCGCGGGACGCTGGTACTCCTTTCGGGTGACGTCCCGCTGCTGCGCGCGGAGACGCTCGGCGTCCTCGTGCGGTCACACGACAGCCGGAAGGCCGCGGCCACTGTCTTGACGGCCGTCGTCGCGGAGCCTCACGGGTATGGGCGGATCGTTCGCGAAGGGGATCGAATCTCGGCGATCGTCGAGGACAAGGACGCCTCGGCGGAACAGCGCCAGATCTGCGAGATCAACAGTGGCGTCTACGCGTTCGATATCGCGCCGCTGTTCTCCGCTCTGCGCGAGATCGGCGCCTCGAACGCGCAAGGGGAGTACTACCTGCCGGATTTGGTGCGGATTTACCGAGCCCGCGGTCTGACGGTCGAGACAGTCAGGCTCGATGATCCGCTCGAGATTCTCGGCGTAAACAGCCGGAAGGAGCTGTCAGACGTGGCCACGATCCTCAAAGCGACAAAGAACCGCGATCTGATGGCGGCGGGAGTTACGATCGTCGATCCTGCCACGGCCTTCATCGGACCGGACGTGACGGTCGGCGCCGACACCGTCATCGAGCCGGGCGTCTATCTCGAAGGCACGACCCGAATCGGGTCGGGGTGCCGGATTCACTCGGGTGTCCGCATCGTGAATTCGATCGTGGACGACGGGGCGATCATCAACAACTTCTGTGTGATCAGCGACTCGCATATTTCCCGCGGAGCCCAGGTGGGTCCGTTCGCGCACCTCCGGCCCCAGTCGGATGTCGGCGAAGATGCGCGCGTCGGTAATTTCGTCGAACTGAAAAAGACCAGCCTGGGGCGCGGATCGAAGGCGAACCACCTCGCGTATCTTGGCGACGCGACGATTGGCGAGAAGGTCAATATCGGCGCGGGCACCATCACGTGCAACTACGACGGCACGGCGAAGTACCCGACGGTCATTGAGGACGGGGCATTCATCGGCAGCGACACGCAGCTCATCGCGCCCGTACGGATCGGGAAGGGCGCCTACGTCGCCGCCGGATCGTCGATTACGGAGGATGTGCCGCCCGACGCGTTGGGTATCGGGCGGGGCAAGCAGGTCAACAAGACCGGCTGGGCCTCAAAGAAGCGAAAGTAAAAACCATGTGCGGAATCATTGGATACATCGGGCCGAAGCAGGTCGTTCCCATTCTGATCGACGGCCTGCGCCGCCTGGAGTATCGCGGCTACGACTCGGCCGGCGTAGCGGTCGTTCGCGACGGCAGCATCGACCTGCGCCGCAGCGCGGGCAAGCTGGCCCGGCTCGAGGAAGTCATCGCCACCACGCCGATCGAGGGTGAATACGGCATCGGCCACACGCGATGGGCGACGCACGGCCGCCCCCCGGAAGAGAACGCCCACCCGCACCGCGACTGCACCGGCCGCATCGTCGTTGTCCACAACGGGATCATCGAGAACTATCTCGATTTGAAGCACCAGCTTCAAAGGGAGGGACACAAGTTCGTCACCGAGACGGACACCGAGATCGTCGCCCACCTCGTCGAGCGCGAGATGAAGGACGACGGGCTCGAAAACGCGGTGCGCCGTGCGCTGTTGTACATGCGCGGCCTTTTCGCGCTGGTGCTGATTTCAGCCGACGACCCGAAGAAGATTGTCACGGTCCGCAACGGCCCGCCGATCGTCGTCGGTCTGGGGGAAGGTGAGTTTTTCGTCGCTTCCGACATTCCGGCCATTCTCAGCCACACCCGCGACGTGGTGTTTCTCGGCGACGAAGAGATGGCCATCATCACGCCGGCCGGGGTCGAGTTCACCGATTATTCGGGACGCGGCGTCTCGAAGAAGAGCACGAAGGTCTCGTGGGATCCGGTCATGGCGGAAAAGGCCGGGTACAAGCATTTCATGCTCAAGGAAATTTTCGAACAGCCCTGGGCTGTGAAGGAGACGGTGCTCGGACGGGCGTCACAGGAAAGCGGAAAAATTTTCCTCCAGGAGATCGAGATTCCGGACCAGGCGCTGCGCGAGGTTGAACGAATCGTGATCCTCGCATGCGGCACGTCGTGGCATGCCGCGCTTGTCGCGAAGTTCCTGTTCGAGACGCTCGCGCGCGTGCCCGCCGAAGTGGACTACGGCTCCGAGTATCGCTATCGCGATCCCATTGTTTCGAAGAACACGCTCGCGGTCGTGATCACGCAGTCCGGGGAGACCGCGGACACGCTTGCCGCGCTGCGCGAGGCGAAAAGGAAGGGCGCGCGCAGCATTGCGATTTGCAACGTCGTTGGGAGCATGGCGACCCGGGAAACCGACGGGACCGTGTACACGCACGCGGGGCCGGAGATCGGAGTCGCCTCGACCAAGGCGTTCACCACGCAGATCGTCGCCCTGCATCTGCTTGCGATGTATCTCGGTCAGATCCGCGGCACGCTGAGCCCGGAGGCTGCCAAGCCTTATATAGACGGCCTCACGCAATTGCCGCTGTTAATCGAACAGACGCTCCGGTGCGAAACGATCACCGAGGAGATCGCCAAGCGGTTCTATCAGCGCAGCGATTTCCTGTATCTCGGCCGAGGCATCAATTATCCCATCGCGCTCGAGGGAGCGCTCAAGCTGAAAGAGATCTCCTACATCCACGCCGAGGGTTACCCGGCGGGAGAAATGAAGCATGGACCCATCGCCCTCATCGACGAGCAGATGCCGATCGTCACCATCGCGCCGAACGATCACGTCTTCGAAAAGATGATTGGCAATATCCAGGAGGCCAAGGCTCGGGGCGGCTCGGTGATCGCGCTCACGACCGAGGGGCATCCGAACATTCGCCAGCTCCTCGATCCGGCGCAGGACTTCCTGATTGAGGTACCGGAAACCCACCCGTTGCTGACACCGGTGCTGATGGTCGTGCCGCTGCAGCTGCTCGCGTATCACATCGCGATCCGGCGTGGATGCGATGTCGACCAGCCGAGAAATCTCGCGAAAAGCGTTACAGTCGAGTGACTCTCTGAGCGTTGAGCCCTAAACCCTGAGCCTGTCCACGACCGCCGCAGCCATTTGGCGGGTGCCTGTGGGACGTTCGGATCCGGCGGCGAGGTCCGCTGTTCGATGGCCGGCGCGGAGGGTCTCGCCAATCGCGGCCTCCACCGATCGCGCTTCAGCCTCCAGGCCGAGGGCGTGGCGAAGCAGCATCGCGACCGATCCAATCGCACCGATCGGATTGGCGATGTCCTTGCCGGCGATGTCGGGCGCGGATCCGTGAACGGGCTCGAACAGCCCGGGGCCGTCGCCGAGGCTTGCCGACGGCAGCAGTCCCAGCGACCCGACCACAGCGCCCGCCTCGTCCGAGAGAATATCTCCGAACATGTTTTCGGTGAGGATCACGTCGAAGCTCGAGGGGGCGAGCGCGATCCGCATGGCGCACGAATCCACGAGCATGTGATCGAGCGTCACGTCGGGATAGTCCGCCGCCATCGTGGTCACAACCTGGCGCCACAGGCGCGAGGTTTCGAGGACGTTGGCTTTATCGACCGAGGTCACCCGCTTCCGTCGCAGGCGCGCGGCGTCAAACGCGCGGCGGGTGATGCGCTCGATTTCGACGCGCGAATAGCGCATCGTGTTGTGCGCGGAGCTGCCGTCTGGCGCGATGCCGCGCGGCTCGCCGTAATACAGCCCTCCGGTCAGCTCTCGCACGACGAGCATGTCGGTGCCCGAAACGACCGACGGCTTCAGCGGTCCCGACGCTTCGAGCCCCGGCCAGACTTTCGCAGGCCGAAGGTTCGCGTACAGCTTCAGCTCACGCCGGATCGCGAGCAGCGCGGTCTCGGGACGACGGCTCGAATCGCCGCGATCGAACTCCGGATCACCGACGGCGCCGAGCAGTATCGCGTTCGCGGCACGCGCGGCAGCGAGCGTCTCGTCCGGGAGCGGGGGAAGATGCCTCCGAATCGCGGCTCCGCCGATCGACGCCTCGTTGAGTTCGACGCTGGTTTCCTTCAGGTACGTCACCGAATTGCTCTCCGTCGTCCCGGGCGCCATCAAATCGGCGACCTGGAGCGCCCGCATCG
>JANNHC010000381.1:0-7773 GCA_031404215.1 Acidobacteriota bacterium | reverse complement strand
ATCTGGGCTCCGGCCGACGAGGCCGTGAGCGTGAGCGCGAGAACACACAAGACCGTCACACACAGACGACGACCAGACGATACGAGCACAGACTCCTCCTTCTGAGGAAGCACGGGCGATGGCCAACGGTACGCAGTCTTACCCCGTGACCCGTAGTAGATTTGCGTTAGCGAGCATTTATACGCTTGTTTTGGGTTGAACCCAAGGATTTTTTCAGCTAGGGCGCGCTATGTCCTCATGCGAGGACAATTCAATTCGTTGGATCTACCCGCGCCACGCGTTTTGGAGAAATCGCACGAAATTTCCGTGGGCGACGAGCTCGGTGTCGGCCGGCTCGTAGCCGCGTTCCGCCAGGACGGCTGGTAACGTGGCGAGGTCCGCAATCGTGTGCACGTCGGCGGGGCACTGCTCGCGGCCAAACGCGCCATCGAGATCCGATCCGATCCCGCAGTGCCGCGCGTTCCCCGCGATCTGGCAGATGCGGTCGATGTGATCGGCGACGGTCTCGAGGGTGACGCCAGCGCCCGCCGGGGTCGTCTCGCCGCGGATCCAGCCGGGCGTCAGCATCCACGCATCGAACGCGGTGCCGATGACCGCGCCGCGTTCAATCAACTCGCGAATCTGATCGTCGGAAATTGGCGGTTGTGAGGCACGAGCGCGCGGCAGTTCGAGTGGCTCGCCCAGATCGGTCCCGTGAAGTGATCGAGCGCGTCGCGCAGGCTCTCGTCGCACAGATGCGTCACGTCGAGAATCACCCCCAGCCGATCCATCTCCCGCAGCAGCTCGCGCCCGTGCGTCCCGAGATCGCCACATGCATTCGTCCCGTACGCATACCGCCCCGGGCCGTAGTGAGCCGGGCCGACCGCGCGTAGCCCCTGCGCGTACGCCCGCTCGAGATGCGCCGGTGTGAGAATCGAGTCGGCCCCCTCGAGGCTCAGGATGTAGCCGATGGGAGGGCCGCTTCCGGCTTCCAGCTCAGCACGCTGCGAATTGGCACTCCAGGTTGCAAGATGCCGATCGAGCCCGTCCCGATCGCGAATCTGCACGAGCTCGCCTGTCTCCTCCATGGCCCGATACCACGCGAGCTGCGCCTGCGTCATCGCCCAGGCTTGTTCCGGCGAATGCCATCCGGTCAGCGCACTGTCGGGCCCCACATAGCGCGCGATCTGCGTCGCGACGCACAGTCCGACGCCGCCGCGCCGCATCTCCGGAAACGACACGGTGCCGCGCCCCCGATCGGGCTTGTCGGTGAGTCCCTCCTCGCGCGCGCGGATTTCCCCGATGGGCCTGGACAGATCCCGGTTCCACTCGATCGCGTTCATCGCCAGATCGAGATGTGCGTCGACAATTAACATGAGTTCTACCGGGTTCTGCGAGGTTCTCGAAGCATCTATGCAACGACAAGCGAGAGCAGCAGCACGCCGGCCAATCCGGCGATCGCCACGATGGTTTCGATCATCGTCCACGTGGAGAGTGTCTGCGGGACGCTCATGTTCAGGTATTCCTTCACGAGCCAGAACCCGCCGTCGTTGACGTGCGAGGCAATCAGCGACCCGGCGCCAATCGAGACGACGAGCAGCTCCTTGTTGACGTTCGGCATCCCGCCGATGAGGGGCGCCATGATGCTGGCGGCGGTGATCACCGAAACGGTCGCCGATCCGACCGACAGACGGAGCAGCGACGCAATCACCCAGCCGAGCACGAGCGGTGACAGCTGCAGGCCGCCCATCGCCTGCGCGATCGCCGTGTCCACTTGCGCGACGTCGAGGACGCGGCCGAAGCCCCCGCCCGCGCCGACGACCAGCAGCACCCCGGCGATCGGCGGCAGCGACTCTTCCGCGAACGTCAGCAGGCGGGCCCGATCGAAGCCGCAGGCGCGGCCAAACGTGACGAGCGCGAGGATCGTGGCCAGCATCATCGCGACCAGCGGGCTGCCCACAAAGACGATGCCCCGCCGGAGCGCGCCGTCGTTCATCGTGATTTGCGCGGCGGCGGCGAGCAGCATCAGCAGCACCGGCATCAGCATCGTCACGAGGGCGACCCCGAGCGACGGCGTGCGGGTCGCGGAGGTCACGTGTGTGAATTGCTGCGCCATCGTGCCAGGCTCGGCATGGACGCGCCGGCAGATGTAGCGCGCGTAGAGGGGCCCCGAGAGGATGGCGAGCGGAAGGCCGAGGATCAGCGAATAGAACAGCGTGAGTCCGGGATCGGCGCCGAGACGCTCGATCGCGGCGAGCGGTCCGGGATGCGGCGGCACGAGGCCGTGCGCCGCCGAAAGGCCCGCCACGAGCGGCAGCCCAAGACGAAGGAGCGGGGTGCGGGTCTGACGCTGCGCGGTAAAGAGGACGGGCGCCAGCAGCACCAGGCCGACCTGGAAGAAGACCGGCAGCCCGATGATGAACCCGGACAGCATCAGCGCCCAGTCCAGCCGCCGTTCACCGAGGGCGTTGGCCAGGGCCCTCGACACCACCACGGCGCCCCCTGACTCGGCGAGCAGCTTGCCAATCACGGTGCCAAGCGCGATCACCATCGCGACGAACCCGAGCGTGTCTCCCACACCCGCCTGGAACGCACGGGGAATTTCCGCCAACGGCATGCGAGCCGCCAAGCCAACGAAGAGCGCCGCGACGGCCAGCGCGAGAAACGCCGGCACGCGCAGCCAGGTGATGAGCAAGACCACCAGCGACACGCCGAGGAACGCGATGATCAGGAGTGACGTGGAATCGACGGGAGTCACGGACGGAGAGCTTAACCTGAATCGGTGAGCTTCGGAGCTTCCGGTCTTCCGGCTCTTACATGCAGCGCAGCCGTGGAGGGCTGCCACAAGCCGGAAGCTGATTAATGAATCTCTGGCTCCGCGATCGGGGCCGTGCCCTCGAGAAAGTCGAAGTCGCAGCCGCGATCGGCCTGCGTCACGTGCTGCGCGTGGAGGCGGCCGAACCCGCGCGGATACTGCGTCTCGGGCGGGGTCCATTCGGATCGTCGCCGCGAGAGCTCCTCGTCTGCGACTCGAAGCGAGAGGCGACGCCCGGGCACATCGAGCTCGATGATGTCCCCGTCGCGGACGAATGCGAGCGGCCCGCCCACGAAGGATTCCGGAGCGACGTGCAGCACGCATGCGCCATACGCCGTGCCGCTCATGCGGGCATCCGAGACACGCACCATGTCGCGCACGCCCAGGGCGAGCAGCTTTTTGGGAATCGGCAGCATGCCCCATTCGGGCATGCCGGGTCCTCCGAGCGGGCCGGCGTTCTGCAGCACGAGCACCGAATCGGCGGTGACCGGCAGCTGCGGATCGTCGATTCTTGCCGCGAGGTCGTTGTAGTTGCGGAACACCACGGCGGGTCCGGAGTGTGTCAGCAACCGCCGCTCCGCCGCCGTGTGCTTGATGACGGCGCCGCTCGGCGCGAGGTTGCCGCGAAGCACCGCCACACCCCCTTCGGGTCCAAGCGGCCGCTCGCGCGGCGCGATCACTTCGTCGTTGCAGACGATCGCGTCGTCCAGGTTCGCGCCGAGCGTCAGACCGTTGACCGTCATGCAGCCGGTATGCAGGAGGTCGCGCAGTCGCGAGAGCAGACCCCGTAGCCCGCCGGCGTAGAAGAAGTCCTCCATCAGGAATTGTCCGCTGGGCCTGATGTTGCCAAGGAGCGGCGTGCGGCGCGAGAGGGCATCGAACCGATCGAGATCGAGCGCCGCGCCGGCGCGGCCGGCCATCGCGATGAGATGAATGATCGCATTGGTGGATCCGCCAAGCGCCATGGCGGCGGTGACGGCGTTCTCGAACGCGTCGGTGGTGAGGATTTCCCGCGGCGTCAGATCCTCCCACACCATGTCCACGATGCGGCGGCCGCTGGCGGTGGCCAGACGCGCATGCGCCGAATCGGCGGCGGGAATGGATGATGCGCCGGGCAGCGTCAGCCCGAGCGCGTCCACCGCGGCCGCCATCGTGGACGCCGTTCCCATCGTCATGCACGTGCCGTAGGAGCGCGCGATGCCGTCTTCCATCTCGCGCCAGCTGCATTCGTCGAGCGTCCCGGCGCGCCGCTCGGCCCAGTACTTCCAGACGTCGCTGCCTGAACCCAGGAACTGCCCCCGCCAGTTTCCGCGAAGCATCGGGCCGGCGGGGAGGAGCAGCGCCGGCAGGTTCGCGCTGGTGGCGCCCATGACGAGCGCCGGGACGGTCTTGTCGCATCCCGCCATGAGCACCACGCCGTCGGCGGGATATGCGCGTAGCGCTTCCTCCGCGTCCATGGCCAGGAGGTTGCGGTACATCAGCGTACTCGGCTTCATGAACGTTTCACCGAGCGTCAGGACCGGAATCTCCATCGGGAATCCGCCCGCCTGCCAGATCCCGCGTTTCACTTCTTCCGCCCGGACCCGGAAGTGCGTGTGACAGGGATTCGCATCGCTCCAGGTGTTCAGGATCGCGATGACCGGCTTACCGCCGATGTCTTCCGCGCTGAACCCGGCCTGCTTAGCTCGGGAGCGATGACCGAAGGAGCGCAAATCGTCGCGCCCGAACCATCGGTAGCTGCGCAGTTCGGAGGGCTGCTTCCGGACGCGCGTCAGCGCCATGAGTGTTTCATGTCGTTCGGCTCGTTCACCACGCGATTCATCGTACTTACTATCTCAGATTCATGAGGCGACGTTCGTTGCCTGTCCCGTACGCATCGCGCAGAGAACGCCGAGGGCGCCGAGAAGAGAGGCAGGAGAGCGGCTGCCCATCGCGGAACGCGGCGTCAGCCGCCTCTGCGTTCCTCTGCGATCTCCGCGCGATGTTCTGCGTTCTTCCGTGTCCTTCCGTGGCATCACAGCGCGGTTGCATGCGGGTCACGCGGCGGTATGCGGATCGTCAGCACCACAATGGCTTCGACGACCAGAGCGGCGGCGAGGACGAGGAGTCCGCTCGTGTACGCGCCTGTAAAGTCACGCAGCGCTCCCATCAGCGACGGTCCGACCGCGCCGCCCAGATTCCCGACGGAGTTGATGAGCCCGATGCCGGCCGCGGCGGCCGTGCCGCCGAGGAAGATCGGCGGCATCGTCCAGAAGACGCTCATCACCGAGCGTTGTCCCATCTGCGACAGCGTGAAACTCAGGACCAGCAGCCAGATGTTGTGCCGGAACGTGACGGCCAGGAGCAGTCCCGCGGCGGCGGTCAACGCGCACGCGGCGACGTGTTTCTTGCGCTCGCCGGTGCGATCGGAGTGGCGTCCGACGAGCACCATGGCCACAAGTGCGGCAGTGAAGGGGATGGCGGTGAGAAGACTGATCCCGAACCCCTTCGATCCCGCCGCTTCGGCGAGCATCTTCGGCAGCCACAGGAAAATGCCGTAGGTGTTGACCGTGTTGAGGAAGTACACCCCGCACAGCAGCCAGACGCGGCCGCTCGAGAGACTGCGCCCGAGCGACGTGTGGCCTGTCGCCGCACGGCGCACGCCTTCGGCGTCCATGGTGCTCGTGAGCCACGCGCGCTCGTTCGGCGGTAACCACGCCGCGTCGCGCGGCCGATCGGTGAGGACCCGCAACGCAAACAACCCCAGGACCACCGCGGGGAATCCCTCGATGAGAAATAGCCACTGCCACCCGTGCAGCCCGAGCCATCCGTCGAGTGCCAGTAGTCCTGCCGAAACCGGCGCGCCGACGATGATGGCCACGGGGGCCGCCATCATGAAGAGCGCGCCCGTGCGCGCACGATCCGCCGCGGGAATCCAGTATGTGAAATAGAGGACAATGCCCGGGAAAAATCCAGCCTCCGCGACGCCGAGTATGATCCGCGCGGCGTAGAACGAGGTCACGTCCGTGATGAACACCATCGCCATGGACACGACGCCCCAGCCAATCATGATGCGCGCAATCCAGCGCCGCGCGCCTACGCGCTCGAGGATCAGGTTGCTGGGGACTTCGAAGAGGCAGTAGCCGAGGAAGAAGAGCCCGGCGCCGATTCCGTACTGCGTGTCGCTCAACCCGAGATCGCGCTGCAGCGCCGACGCGGCGAAGCCGACGTTCACCCGATCGATGTAGGCGATGACGTAGCAGAGAAACGCGAACGGGATCAGCCGGCGCGTCACCCGCGCGATGGCGAGCCGTCCAGTGTCTGTCGAATCGTCCCGCTGGGAATCGATGAGTGGCATGCGCGCCGCGCCCACTTTACCCCGAAAACATCCGTCGTCGAACACGTCGCGGGCGTTGAGACGCCACGGTCCGCCCTCTGCCCCTTGCCTGTGCCGTCTTACGTCCGCCCTATGCGGCCCCCGCCTGTCGTTTTTCGCTCTCCACCGTGTGGCCAAGCGTCATGGCGCTGAAGACGATAGTCAGGACGCAGCACACGACCATCGTCGCGAACACGCCGTTCCAGCCCCAGCGATCCGCAATCCAGCCGACGCCGGTTCCCGCGACGGCCGACCCGAAGACGTAGCCGAAGAATCCTGTGAATCCCGCGGCTGTGCCCGCGGCCTTCTTGGGGACGAGATCGAGCGCGTGGAGGCCGATGATCATGATCGGTCCATAAATAAGGAACCCGATCGCGATGAGCGCGGCGTAGTCGATCCACAGGGGCCCGTGCAGGTTGAGCCAGTAGACGACCACCGCGACGAGCGTGAGGCTCATGAACAGCATCGTTGCCGGCGCGCGGCGTCCTTTGAAGACCGTGTCCGAGACCCAGCCGCACGCGATGGTTCCCGGGATGGCGGCGTACTCGTACAGGCTCCAGCCGAGGCTCGACTGCTGGAAAGAGAACCCCTTCGCCGTTTCGAGGTACGTGGGAATCCAGTTCACGACGCCATACCGGACGAAGTAGACGAACGCGTTTGCCACAGCGATCGCCCACAGATACCGGTTGTTCAGGACGTGGTCGAGAAAGATTTGACGGAACGTAAACGTTCGCTCGTGATCCGCGCTGTAGTCGGGCCGGTAGTCGTTCCTGTATTCCTCGATCGGCGGCAGTCCCCGCGATTGCGGCGTGTCCCGCAAGAGGAAGAACACCACGACCGCGACGCCGGCGGCGATGAGCGCATTGAAGTAGAACTTCGCTCCCCAGTCGTTGAACAACATGACGCCGAGCAGCGCGAAATTGGCGACGAGCGCGCCTCCCACGTTGTGCGACACGTTCCAGACGGAGACGACGAGGCCGCGTTCGCGGGTGCTGAACCAGTGCACCATCGTCTTGCCGCAGGGAGGCCAGCCCATGCCCTGCACCCAGCCGTTGACCGTTTGAAGGAGGATCAGCAGGCCGAGCGAGGCGTACAGCGTCTTGAACAGACCGCATGCGGCCATGATGATGCAGGAGAGCATGAGGCCCAGCGGCAGAAAGTATTTCGGGTTGCTGCGGTCCGAGACCGACCCCATGAGGAATTTCGATACGCCGTACGCCAGCGATAACGCCGTGAGTGCCAGGCCGAGCTGGGCCTTCGAGTATTCGGGATGTTCCCGGAGAATGTCGGGGATGGCGAGCGCGAGGTTGTTCCGGACGAGGTAATACGCCGCGTAGCCCAGGAAAATCCCGAGGAACACACGCCGGCGCTGCCGGCGGTATTCGGCGTCGACGGCGGAGGGTGGGACGCCCGGAGCCGCTGGAGCCGGCTTCAGAAAACCGAACATGAATGGTCGGATTATAGTGGGGAAGGGACAAAAGTGTCTTGACTGTCGCGTCGTGCCGCGTTCAGTATCGAGCGATCCGTTACCTGAACTTCACGAATCGGTCACATCCCCTTCGCAACAGGTGAGTATCTTGCCGAACATGACACGCCCAATCACCGCGTTCGTCCTCTTCGTGCT
>JANNHC010000380.1:0-2397 GCA_031404215.1 Acidobacteriota bacterium | reverse complement strand
TTCGTCGACGTGCTGAACACGATGCTCGACGACACGCTGCCGCTGACGCCGCCCGAATGGCCCGAATGGGGCAATCCCGTGAGCGACGCCCAGGCGTACGAAGCGATCACCGCCTATTCGCCCTATGACCGGGTGGAAGCGAAAGCCTATCCCCACATCCTGGCGGTGGGCGGAAGAGCTTTGGCGACGTGTCAGACGATGCGGTGTTCGGACGCCTGCGCTCGCAGATCACGGCCGTCGCCGCGGCGCGCCGGCTGCGCGGCCTCACCTACTGCCTCATCGGAGGGCGCTCCCTCGGCATCGACACGACCGTCATCGATCCGGCGCAGTGGATGAAGCAGTTCGGCGTCGACGTGGATCACGTCGATCAGTTCGAGCTGGTGCGCCGCGCCGAGATCGAGCTCGCGGTCGGCAGCCGTGTGAGGCCGGCGTTTGAGTACCTCGAGAAGACAATTGGCCGCATTCACTGGACGTCGCCGGAAGCGCAGTTCCGCCTCACGCCCGACCTCCTGCGGCGGCAGCTCGCCATGTACTACGCCGCCCTCGACCTGGTCGAGGAGTTCAAGTACGACCTGTGCGGCATCAAGGGTCAGCGCGAACTCACCGAGCACTTCGCGACGGCCGACGTCGCCGAGGCATTTCTCAACGATCCCTATGGCCCCGACGGCGTGCCGAAGCCCTCCATCGTCTGCGCGACCGAGGCTGACTCGGACGCCGCGTTGACCATGCAGATCTTCCAGCACCTGTCGGGAACGCCGGTGCTCTTCGCCGACGTCCGGCATTACCACACGGATCTTGGCGTGTGGGACCTGTGCAACAGCGGAGAGCACGCCACGTACTTTGCCGGCCGAAGCCTGGACCCGGCCACAAACCTGCCGCTGACGGAGTTCCGCCCGCAGGGATTCTACTTCCCGGCCGGCGGCGCGGCCGTCTACCACATCGCCGCTCCCGGGCGGGTGACGCTGGCTCGGCTCACGCGGCACGACGGCCGATATGTGATGAACGTCGTGCCTGCCGAGTTCGTGGACTTCGGTCCCCGCAACCACGAGATCGCCGCGATCAGCCAGGACAACTGGCCGCACGCGTTCGCGCGATTCGATTGCTCGGTCGACACGTTCATCGCCAGCTTCCACTGCAATCACATCCACGGCGTGTACGGTGACTGGGTGACAGAGCTGCAGTTGCTCTGCGGCGTTCTCGATGTCGAGTGTCGAGTCCTGCGAGGGTAGGCGAGATGGGCGCGTACTCGATTGGCCTCGACTTCGGCACTGAATCCGTCCGGGCCCTGCTCGTCGACGTCGGGACGGGCGAGGCCATTTCCACGGCGGTAGACGCGTACGCGGACGCCGTCATCGACGAGCGGTTACCGGGGACTCGCGAGCGGCTGCCTCCCGACTGGGCGCTGCAGAACCCCGCCGACTGGCTCACAGGGTTGGAGCGCACGATCACGGCAGTGCTGGCGCAGTCTCGCGTCGATCCATCGGCCGTCATTGGTCTCGGTATCGATTTCACCTCGTGTACGGTGCTGCCCGCGACGGCGGATGCTGTTCCGCTTTGCGGGCTCGAGGGATTCAGCGGCGAGCGGCACGCGTGGCCGAAGCTGTGGAAGCACCATGGCGCCGAGCCGGAGGCGGACCGCGTGACGGCGGTGGCGGCAGCCCGAAACGAGTCCTGGCTGCCGCGATACGGCGGACGCATCTCGTCGGAATGGCTCCTGCCCAAAGCGCTCGAGATTGCCGAGCACGCGCCGCAGGTGTACGCCGCAGCCGACCGCATCGTGGAAGGGGCCGACTGGATTGTGTGGCGGCTGACCGGAGTGCTGGCGCGCAACGCCTGCGCCGCCGGGTACAAGGGAACCTGGCACAAACAGGACGGCTATCCCAGCCGCGAATACTTGCGCGCACTGCGGCCGGGCTTCGAGGATTTGTACGAGGCCAAAGTGGCCGGCCCGGTCGTACCGCCGGGGACGGCGGTAGGGAGGCTGACGGCGGAGTGGGCGGGGAGACTTGGCCTTGCGCCCACAACGGCGGTCGCCGCATCGATCATCGACGCCCACGCCGCGGTGCTCGGTGGTGGCGTCGCCCGGCCCGGCACGCTCGTCATGATGATGGGCACGTCCACCTGCCATCTCCTCATGGCGCATGACGAGCGGCCGGTCGAAGGCATGGCGGGCGTGGTGGAGGACGGGATTGTCTCCGGCTACTACGCGTACGAATCAGGACAAGCCGCGGTCGGCGATCTCTTCGCGTGGTTCGCGCATCACGGTGTGCCACGTTCGTATCACGACGCCGCAGCCGCGCAGCAGATCTCGCTTCAGGCTCTCCTCACGTCGAAGGCGGAGGGGTTCGGGCCGGGCAGCAGCGGGCTGCTCGCGCTCGACTGGTGGAATGGCAACCG
>JANNHC010000379.1:0-3213 GCA_031404215.1 Acidobacteriota bacterium | reverse complement strand
AAGAAACAGACCGAGGCGACTCCGAAGGCCGTACTAACGGCTTGCCAGCGGCGCCTGGGTGAATTCCAGCGGCTGACGGCAATGATGAAAGGTACGGCCCATGCGAAGCGATAAGCGGCGGAAGCTGGAACGGGCCGGTTGGGCGATTGGTGATGCTGCGGACTTTCTTCGGCTGTCCGACGATGAGCGTCGGTTCATTGAAACGAAGCTGGCGCTCGCCGCTGGATTGCGGCAATGGCGAGAACACCTCGGGCTCACGCAAACCGAAGTCGCCAAGCGTGTTGGTTCCAGCCAGTCGCGCGTCGCCAAAATGGAGGCCGCGGACAAAACCGTAACCACCGACTTGCTCCTGCGCTCGCTGTATCGACTTGGCGCCGAACGCCGTGACGTCGCCCGCCTCTTGAGCCAGAAGCCTCGAACCCGTGCAGCCTAACGTCAGGCATCAGCCGCGGCGCGCGCGGTTACACCCCGCCGACGGCTGCATGCCGTGTTAGGCGGTCGTTCCATCGTTCCTGGGCCGTGAAGCTATTTGCCTTCACATTCCTTTGGCGTCTTGAATTGCCTGCAAGCCTCATTATCTTGAAGCTCAATTTCCTTGCCCGTGCGAACCTCGAGGATCTTGAGTGTCGTTCGGAAGATATCCTTCCCGAGCTCGAAGACTGCCGCTTGCTCCTTGCCTGTCGAGTCCTTGTAGGCGATCGTAAGAAAGTGATTCCTCTTCTTTGAGAAGAGCGCCAGGGGACTGACCATGATGGCAACACCAACGCGACGTCCGGCCTTTTGACCGTACTCAAGCGATGTCACGGTCGCGTACGGGATCGTCGCCGAACCCTTTGAACCCGCGTCGAAGGTCAGCGTCGAGTCGGACGTAGTCACAAGTCGGCCTTCTGTCTTTTCCTTGAGGCCGGCGAGAGTGCCGCCGACATACATCGCCTTGTCTCCACCGACTGCGAGCAGTGCGGTTGTGAAGCACACGATCAGGAGTGCGGCACTAGCCGCGCGGCGCCGACCGACCAAACGCGACAGGCTAGTTCTCGACTTCATGTTGGCTCCTTGTTGGCGCAGACATCCTGGGATTCACTTCCGCCGACATTGTAACCGCTCCTACTCTCCTCTCCGGCCACATGCTGGCCGCCTAGACAGTATGGCTGTCAGATCTTAAATCGAGAGACCTGCCTCACGTTGTTGTCGTGGGTTACGCGGAGCTGATAAGGCATCGCGCAGTGCCACAAACAAGGAGGCAGGTCATGGAGAAACGTAGCATGTTCGTCGGCATGGATGTCCACAAAGGCAAGAGCGACGTGTTGGATTGTGGGTGGCTCCGCGATCTCCACATCCTCGGGCTGCTGCGTGGCAGCTTCCGGCCGGCTGACGCCATCGTCGCGCTCCGCGCCTACGGGCGCCATCGGGCCACGCTCATCGAGAGCACGGGCGCGTTCATGCAACGGATGCAAAAGGCGTTGGTCCAGATGAATGTCCAGTTGCCCCTGGTCGTCAGCGACATCACCGGCGTCACGGGCCTGCGCATCCTGCGCGACATCGTGGCGGGTCAGCGCGATCCGCAGCACCTCGCGCAGCATCGTGATTATCGGTGTCATGCCTCCGAGGCGGAGATCGTCGCCGCGCTCACAGGCAATTGCCGTCCGGAGCACCTCTTCGTGCTCGCGCAGAACCTCGAACTCTTCGACCAGTATCAGCGCCAACTCGCCCCATGCGATGGGGCGATCGAGGCCCACCTCCTGCAGCTCACCGCGCGGGTCGCAGCGCCCATCACGGCGCTGCCCCCGGCGCGCCGACGCCAGAAGATCCGCGACAATGAACCGCGCTTCGATCCGCACCCCCCTCCCCACCTCACGGGTGTCGACCTCTCGCAGATCGACGGCATCGGGCCGTACAACGCCTTACGCCTGCTCTCGGAAATCGGGACGGACATGACGCGCTGGACGACCGAAAAGCACTTCACCTCGTGGTTGACGCTGGCGCCGCAGAACAAGATCTCGGGCGGCCGCCTCTTGAGTAGTCGCACCCAACCGTCCGCCAGCCGCGCGGCCGCGATCTTCCGCCTCGCCGCGATGAACCTCGGCCGCACGCAGACGGCCTTCGGCGCCTTCTATCGTCGACTGGCGTTTCGCCTCGGCAAGGCCAAGGCGATCACAGCCACCGCGCGCAAGCTGGCGATTCTGGTCTATCGGACGTTGAAAGACGGCCTCATCTACGCCGACCCCGGCGCCGAGCTCTACGATGCCCAGCACCGCGCCCTCGTGGTCCGCCGCTTACGCCAGCGGGCGACCAACCTCGGATTCGATCTCGTCACCCGCGCCACCGGCGAGCTCGTCGAGGGAACAGTTTCTTAGGAGGCGCGCAGTTCCAGCGCAGTTCCCGTGACGCCCTACTTACATGCGACGAGCTGTGGCGCCGTTCCATCCTCCATCCGCATTGTGGCAGGTTGCGCTGCATCGTGGACGATGACCGCCAGGACGTAACGAAGCGTCGATCCGCTAACGACCGCCCGCATCGAAGTACCGCCAGCCATAGCGATCGTCTCGCCCTTCCGGAGTCTGTAGGCGCGTGTCGGCGTCTCGTAGCATGCTTCGCCTTCAATCACATAGATCGCTTCGACTCCGGAATGATGATGAACCAGGGAGTACATTCCTGGCTTGAACGCGGCCGAGAGGACTTGCATGGAATACTTCGGAGCTTTTGGAAGTGGTAGAGGTCCGACCTGCGCCACGTGCTGGCCGCCGCGGTGATCGGAGGTTTGTGACTCAATCGTCATGAGCCATGAAGTTCCGGCTGCCTCGAACGCGATACTTGCGAGGCCAACGGCTGCGCGCGCACGTTCCAGCGAATCAAAGCGGTCGATGTGCCAGAACAGCGGCTCCTTGAGCCCGTCCGGCAGGACCGTGCTCTCGATGATGCTGCACCCAATCTCACCTCTCCGCTCGGGCGAGTTCTCAACGCAGGTGGACATCAGCTGGGCAACCGCGGTCTTCGCCGTTAGCACCGAAAGCAGCGCCGCCACAATTGCCGGGAACGTCATCTGTGTTGCCATCGGGATCCTCCAGCCGGTAACGACCACTTGCGGCGCCTTTAAGGACATCGGCGGGAGTCGACACGTCCGTGACTAGAGTGAGGCCGCTCCGCGACGCACAGAAGTCTGGCGGTAGCCAATCCGCGAATATCAGCAGCGTCAACCGTCGCTACACCACCGTG
>JANNHC010000378.1:0-6015 GCA_031404215.1 Acidobacteriota bacterium | reverse complement strand
AGGCCCTCCGCGACGCGATCCTCACGTATATTGACCTCGGGAACGACACACCACGGCCCTTCGTCTGGTCGAAAACGGCTGACGAGATCCTGGCAAGCGTCGCCCGATTTTGTACACGAATCTCTGAATCGCGACACTAGTCTCTAGAGCCGATTTGTCTCCGGGTCTCTGCGGTTGGATTTCTCCGTGCGCTCGGCCTTTGACGCCATCAGCCCGTACAGGGTCAGCAGCGCCAGCAATCCGTCGCTGGCCGCAAACAGCAGGAACGAGCGCGGCGATCCACGCAGGACGTAGTCGAGAAGGAACGTCGTCGCGCCAGCGCCCTTGAGGAGCGGTCCCATCACCCACAGATATCCGCGATAGCGCGCGGGGTCGCGCCACGGCAGGACGTAGCCCACGCCGACGGCGAGCAGGAACAGGCCATTCAGATCAGAGAAAATGCGCGGGCTGGCGGGAGGCACGCCGAAGGTGGCGGCGAGCCATGCCGGAGCGCACAATAAAAGGGCCCCTACGACGCCGTCGTAGAGGCCCGAGATTGCCGCAATGCGCGACAGCACGTGAGGACAGTTACTGCCGCTTCATCTCACCCTTGTAGGTGATCGTTTCACCCGGGGTGATCATGACGTCGAACTGCACGGGCTCGTAACCCTCGGACCGCAACTCGACGCGATGCGCACCTGATTCCACCGAGAGGCGTTGAAGCGCGCCGTCGAAGCTGTCGATGACCCCGACGTAATAGCCGTCGATGTAGACCTGCGCGTTTGCGGGTTTCACCTTGAGCCGCAGCGCACCGGCCGGACCATAGCCCTGGCCGGAACGCGAGCTGTAGCTGCCGCTGCCGCCGCCGCCCCCGTAATATGGGTCGTAGGCACCACTGCCGCCGTAATAGCCGGAGTAACCGTACCCGCTGAACAGGAACGGGTCATACGAGAAATACCCGAGTCCGTACCCGTAACCGAACGGGCTCCAGTAGCTGTACTGGTTGCTGTAGTTCGGGTTGTAGTAGAACGAGTAGTACGGATCGTAGTAATACCCGCCGCGGTAGTTGCCATCCGCTGTTGGACCATTACGCTCGACCGCGGTGCCGACAGACGTCCGGCCGTCGCGCGGACGGCTGTAGGTCGGCACGGCCCGGCTGCGGCCCTGCGACGGCTGACTGTCGGACCCTGCGCTGGTGGTGGAGGTCGTCGAATCGACGCTGCCCCCGGTTCGCGCACCTGACTCACCGCGCGGCACCGCGCGCCCCGCCGTTCCAGACGACGACCCGCCCCCGCGACGCTGTTCGGCACGTTCGGCGCGATCGACCCGCTCCGGCCGAGCCGGCGCGCGCTCGTTGGTTGGGCTGCTGCCCATCCACGCACTCGACGAGCCCGACGAGCCAGAACTGGATGAGCCGCTCGAGCTCGAACTGGACCCCGAGCCGCTCGACGACGCGGACGAGGAGCCTGAGTCGCTGCCGCCGCCTCGCGGTACTGCGGAGCCGGTGCTTTCGCCGCTCGACGGACGCCCCTGCTCCCCCTGCGGCCGTCCCCGGTCGTCCTGCGCCCACGCGGGCGCAACGCTCAGCGTGAACGCCGCGGCGACCACGCCAATTGAGAGTTTCTGACGCATCATCACAGCCCCTCCGGAAACCTGCCCGGTAAATAGCAACGGTGCTGCCATCCGAGAGAGCGACGGCTTGCCTAGCGTTCTTCTATTTTACTCCCTTCCTGTCGCCACCGACCTGTCACATTTTGCGGGCATCCGTCGCCAGACGGGGACAGTTCAGGCTCAGGGCTCAGGGCTCAGGGGGCAGGGGCAGCAGGGGGCAGGCTCAGGCCTGATAGACTCGACGGAATGTTTCACGCAACGACGGTGCTTGCCGTGCGCCATGGAGGGGGGACGGTGATGGCCAGCGACGGCCAGGTCACGTTCGGCGACACGGTGGTGAAACAATCGGCCAAGAAGATCCGGAAGCTGTACAGCGATCGGATTCTCGCCGGATTCGCGGGTTCTGCCGCCGATTCGTTCGCCCTGTTTTCCCGGTTCGAGGCCAAGCTCGATCAGTATCGCGGCAACCTCGAGCGCTCGGCCGTCGAGCTGGCGAAGGACTGGCGGACCGATCGGCTGCTGCGCCGGCTCGAAGCCATGCTCATCGTCATGGACGCGAAGATGACGTTCCTGCTGTCCGGCAACGGCGATCTCATCGAACCCGACGATGGGATTATCGCGATTGGATCGGGAGGGGCGTACGCGCTGGCGGCCGCGAAAGCGCTCGCCCGGCACACCGCGCTCGATGCCAGGACCATTGCCGCGCAGGCGATGGAGATTGCCGCGGGCATTTGCATCTATACCAACGCCACCATCACCATCGAAGAACTGTAGGACACCGCACCACGCCAGTACCCGGACATGCCGATTTATCTTCCCGCAAGCACGGCGTCAACAACCGAGGCGCTGACTCCCAGAGAGATCGTCATCGAGCTCGATAAGCACGTGATCGGCCAGGCGCAGGCGAAGCGCGCGGTGGCGATTGCGCTGCGCAATCGCACGCGCCGCCAGAAGCTCCCGCCGGAGCTTGCCGAGGAGATCGCGCCGAAGAACATCCTGATGATCGGTCCGACGGGCGTGGGGAAGACCGAGATCGCGCGGCGCCTTGCGAGGCTGGCGCAGTCCCCCTTCATCAAGGTCGAGGCCTCGAAGTTCACGGAGGTCGGCTACGTGGGCCGCGACGTGGAGTCGATGGTGCGCGACCTGGTCGAGCTCGCCGTGGACATGGTGAAGGAAGAGCGGCTCGTGGAGGTGCGCGACAAGGCGAGGCAGGCCGCCGAAGAACGCGTGCTCGACCTGCTGCTCCCGCCCCTGCCGGCGGCCCCCGACTACGACGCGCAGGCCGCGACGATTCGCGAACAGGCGCAGCGCACACGCGAGAAGTTGCGCGAGCAGCTGCGGGAGGGCCGGCTCGATCACAAGCAGGTGGACGTGGACGTCCGCGAGAAGAGCTTTCCGTCCTTCGAGATCATCGCGGGCTCGTCGGTCGAGGAAGTCGATATCAACGTGAAGGACATGTTGCCCGGCCTGTTCCAGGGACGCACGAGGAAACGTCGCCTTCATGTGCCGGACGCGCTCGAGACGCTCGCGCAGGAAGAGGAACAGAAGCTCATCGACATGGAGAGCGTGGCGCGGGCGGCGGTCGATCGCGTGCAGCAGGCGGGCATCATTTTCATCGACGAGATCGACAAGGTCGCGGGCCGCGAAGGGGGTCATGGGCCGGACGTGAGCCGCGAGGGCGTCCAGCGGGATATTCTCCCCATCGTCGAAGGCACGACCGTCAACACGAAGTACGGCATCGTGAAGACGGACCACATTCTGTTCGTGGCTGCCGGCGCCTTCCATGTGTCCAAGCCCTCGGATTTGATCCCGGAGCTGCAGGGACGCTTTCCCATCCGGGTCGAGCTCGAGGCGCTCGGCCGTGACGACTTCGTGCGCATCCTTACCGAGCCGAAAAACGCGCTGATCAAGCAGTACACGGCGCTGCTCTCGACAGAGGGGCTGGTGGTCCGGTTCACCGAGGGCGCGATCGGCCGCATCGCCGACTACGCGACGCTCGTCAACGAGCGCACAGAGAATATCGGCGCGCGCCGCCTCCACACCGTCATGGAGAAGCTGCTCGATGACGTCTCGTTCAACGCCCCGGACCTCGTGGACAAGGATGTGACCGTGGATGAGGCGTACGTCGATCGCATGCTCGCCGACATTGTCGGCAACAACGATCTCTCCCGCTATATTCTCTGATGAGTGCTTTCGGACGCGTCGCGGTGGTGATGGCTGTCGCGGTGGTGACGGCCGCGTGCGGACAGAAGGGCCCGCCGCTCGCGCCGTTGCACCTGGTTCCAGCGGCGCCTGGGAACGTAGCGATCGCACGGTCCGGCGGCGACGCGCGGCTTCGTTTCGACGTGCCCTCGACCAATCTCAATGGATCTGGACCGGTCGCGATCGACCGGATCGAGGTCTACGCCGCCACCGTGGCGGCCGGCGCGGCGCGGCCTGCGAATCGAGAGCTGCTGACCGCGAAGTACCGCGTCGCCAGCATTCCGCTCAAGCCGCCTCCTGTCGAGGGAGAGGCCGCCCCCGTGAATGCGGCGGCCGACGATCGCCCGTCCGCCGGAGAGCGGACCGCGTTTGTCGAAGCGCTGACGGAGGACAAGCTGCGGCCCGTCTTCACGACACTTGCGCCCAAGCCCGTGAAGACGCCGGGTCCACCCGTGGCTGCCGGCGCTGAGCCGCCCGCGCCGCCCGCGACAGCGCCCGCACCAGTCGCCGCGCCGTCGCCCACGCCGCCCGCGACAGCGCCCGCACCAGCCGCCGCGCTGCCGCCCGCGCCGCCCGCGACAGTGCCCGCACCAGTCCCCGCGCTGCCAGTTACGGCACCGCTTGCCGCAGTGCCCGATCTGCCGACGTACGCCGTCCGCATCTACGCGGTTCGCGGCCTCACGAAAAGCGGCCGGGCAGGACAGCCGTCAACGCGCGTGGAACTCCCCGTCGTCGCGCCCCCGGCGCCACCAGGCGCGCTGGCGGCGACGTTTACAGAAACCGACGTCGTGCTGTCCTGGATGCCGCCCGTCGCGGAAGGATCGCTGGCGTTCAACGTCTACAAGTCTGGCGGTACGGATCCTGTCAACGCCGCGCCGGTCAGCGAGCCGACCTACGTACGCACGGGCCTGGAGTTCGGGACCGAAGAGTGCTTCGTGTTGCGCTCCCTGCAGAAAACCGGCGCGGTTGATATCGAAAGCGAGTCGTCACCCGCCGCCTGTGTCACGCCGCGCGATGCGTTCCCCCCCGCCGCGCCCAAGGGAATGTCCGCCGTTGCCGGCACGGGCATCATCAGCCTGAGCTGGGACGCCAACACGGAGGGCGATCTGGCTGGCTACCTGGTCTTGCGCGGCGAAGCGCCCGGTGACACACTGCAGCCGCTGATGGCCGCGCCGATGACCGCGACGAGTTACGAGGACAAAACGGTGCGGGCGGGCTTGCGCTACGCGTACGCGATTATCGCGGTCGACAAGGCGTCCCCCCCGAACAGGAGCGCGCAGTCGGCGCGCGTCGAAGAAACGGCACGATGACACGATTCTTCAGGATTGAGTACCGGGGCGCGCCGCGATATGTCGTCTCCGAGGATGAGGGCTGGCGTCTTCTGGAGGGAGACCTCTTCGGCGCCCACGAGGCGGGCGACGTCATATCGGCAACGGGCCACCGCGTGCTGCCACCGGTCGACCCGTCGAAGATCGTGGCGGTTGGATTGAACTACAAGGATCACGCGGCCGAGCAGAACAAGCCGCTGCCAGCCGAGCCGATGATCTTCCTCAAGCCATCGACTTCGGTGATCGGCCCGGGCGATCCGATCGTGATCCCCGAAGGCGCCGGCCGTGTGGACCACGAAGCGGAGGCCGGCGTGGTGATCGGCCGGCGCGCGTCGCACGTGGCGGAGGCGGACGCGCACCGGTACATCCTCGGGTTGACGTGCGTGAACGACGTCACCGCGCGCGAGCTGCAGCGCAAGGATATTCAGTACACCCGGGCGAAAGGGTTCGACAGTTTCGCGCCGATCGGGCCGTGTATCGCGGCTGGACTCGATTACGATGGCCCGAACGGGCTCGCGGTCGAAGGGTGGGTCAACGGCGCGCGCCGCCAGTCGTCGTCCACGCGGGAGTTGATCTTCCCGATCCGGAAACTGGTCGCGTTCATTTCGTCGGTGATGACGCTGTTACCGGGAGACATTATTTCGACCGGGACGCCGGCGGGCATCGGCCCGCTCGTGGCCGGCGATTTCGTGACGGTGAAGGTCGAGGGGGTCGGCGAACTGACGAACCCGGTGACTCAGAGATAGAAATCGGGCCGCCGCCCCGCGACGGAGTGAAGCGCCGCGAAGCGGCGCCGCCGAGTGAGAGCGAGCGGGGGTGGGGCCCCGCGAGCCGCGTGATAAACCGGCGCCTGCGGCCCGAGCGAGGCGACGGAGTGAAGCGCCGCGAAGCGGCG